>DATCYV010000070.1:0-6753 GCA_036526215.1 Saccharimonadales bacterium (SeqCode) | reverse complement strand
ACGATAACACCGCCCGCATTGGCAATAACGTCAGGCAAAATGACCACGCCGCGCTTGTTAAGCGCTTCTTCAGCCTCTTTGCTGATAGGGCCGTTGGCTAGCTCGACGACGATGTTTGCTTGTACGCCGTCAACATTCGCCTTCGTAACGGCATCCTCGAGAGCTGCCAACACCAGAATGTCAGCCTTAACCGAGGTAATGATTTCGCTTGGCTCTGGCGTGCTATTTTGCAAGTCGCGCAGGGCTTCGGGGCGAGGCGCGCCGGTTGGCGTTTCGACAAAGTCATGCACGTCAATGCCGCCGGTGTTAATCCAGGTGTGCTTGCTGTTGGCTACAGCGATCAGCTTGAGGTTTGGGTACTCTTTGAGTGTTTTAGCAAAGAAGTAGCCAACGTTGCCAAAGCCTTGCATGGCCACGGTGAGCGGCTTATTGAGCAGCCCGCGGTTTTTCAAGAGCTCTGCCAGAGCAATGACACCGCCGCGGCCAGTCGCCGCCTCGCGTCCCTCAGAACCACCATTGCTCATTGACTTGCCGGTAAAGGCGCCCTTATCCGGCTTGCCAACAGTTTTTTCGTATTCGTCGGTCATCCAGTCGATGATTTCGGCGTTTGTATTGACGTCAGGCGCAGGAATATCTTTGCTAGAGCCGATGTACGGCGACAAGTGCCGGGCGTAGCGACGAGCTAGTTCCTCGATATCCTTTTTGTCAAGTTCGCGTGGATCAACGGCAATGCCGCCTTTACCACCGCCAAGCGGCAGGCCTACAGCGGCTGTTTTTAGGCTCATGAGGGTCGCCAGGGCGCGCACTTCGTCGATGTTCACATGAGGATGAAAACGAATGCCGCCCTTGTATGGGCCTAATTTACTATTGTGCTGTACACGGTAAGCGGGGTACCTCTTGCCGCCAAGTTCAATCTCAAAGACATGTTCAGCTTCGGCCTCTAGCAGGGCCTGAATAGTCTTTTCGTCATATCCCATTCGCTCGGCTGCCTCGCGGATGGTAGCCTGAGCTGTCTCTAACATACTTTTGCTCATGTAGGCAGTATGCGCTTATGCTGCAGGTTTTGAAATTGTATTAAGTACACCAAATTAGTCTTTGACGGGAACAGGTGGAGTAAGATTGGCCGGGTGCGCTCTAACGCCAATCTGCCGCAAAAAATCTGCCAAGAGCCTGGTAGGTATGCCCAAGATAGTGCCGTATTCGCCCGAGATTGCCTCGGTTAGCAAGCCATCGTCATGTTGGATGCCATACGCGGCGGCTTTATCTTGCCACTTGCCGGTTTGTATATAGCGGTCGAGTGCCGCTTGGTTGAACGGCTTAAAGTAAATCACCGCTGAATCAGAGCCAATATAATGTTTAATAACCCGGCTATTTTCAGGGGTAAATGTAACATGCAGCAGTACGGCAGACGAAGTGATCTCGCAGGTTGCACCGGCCATTAACTGGAGCATCTCGCGCGCATGATCTTCGCTAGTTGCTTTGCCGAGCTGTTTGCCCTCGGCTGAGATTATTGTATCTGAGCCAATAACCCATGCACCCGGATTGCGCTCGGCCACCCAGAGTGCCTTGCCGTACCCTAACTCTTGCGACACTTCTGCAGGCGTGCGGGCGTCATCGAGTGTCTCTTCAAAACCGCTCGGCACAACCTCGTATCGGCCAGCTAGACCCATAGCATCTAAGAGCTCCTGACGTCTGGGAGATTGGCTGGCGAGGATTAATCGGATCTGGTCGTTCATATGTATAAGGTATATTACTGGTACAAGGAGAAAATCACAACAAACTATGCACGCGTGTATGTACCAATAAGCTCTGCTTGGTCGAGCACATGCCCTTGCATGGCGGCGAGTACATCCTGTTTGCTAGCGCCGGCAGGCAAGTCAAGCAGGCTGTCGAGGGCAAAAAGCGTAAATATGTAACGATGCGTGCCACTAGGCGGAGCGGGTGGATAGTAGTCGGCATCGCCGCCGCTATTCGTACCTACTTTGCCCGTCATGGGCAAGGCGTTTTCGAGAATTTGCAATGTGGCGGGAGACATGTCAAATAACACCCAGTGGGTAAACGTACCGTTCGGCGCATCCGGGTCGTCTAGTATCAGCGCCAGGCTAGCCGCGCTAGTAGGCACCTGCGAGAAGGTTAGCGGTGGGTTACAGCCATCGCCATCTATGGTGTATTCGGGCAAGATCTTGCCTTGTGCATCGATGCCGCTACTGGTGATTTCCATACGTCCTCCTTGTCTGTAAAAGTTCCTAAAACTATAATTGTTTTAGCGAAATTTACTGTGTGATACTTAACAATATGCCCCAAAGGGCGCATATCTAAGGGAGCTGCTAAGTTTACGTGTTGTCGGGCGTGGCGATAAGTACGTCCTGCTTCTTGGTTGCAAGATAGAGCGCAGCCGTGGCGGCAACAATACATGCCCAGATAACTAAAAAGTAGCGTAAATGACCGTGTGTGTTGAGTGCACCGATAAGCGGGCCCAGGCCGACATACGGCAGCGTTTTGAGGAACGATGCGACAGATAACACAGTCGCGCGCTGGTTTTCGGGCGCGTGCCTGTTGAGCACCTCACTCATGAACGGTGACAAGGCATGCTCGCCGAGGTAAAGCGTGAGTATGACCACAAGTCCCCATGGACCAATACCGGCCGCTGTAGCAAGTAGCAAGCTAAGCGCTGCAGACACTGAGACGATGCCAATGACCCATTTTTCACTCAGCCTCTCAGCTTTGCGGTGCATGACTTCAAGCGCTACCACAGTAATAACGCCACATGCCGCAACTGCTATCGATCCAGTAAGCGGGCTAAAATGAAACCTGCTGAGTAGGATTAGCCGCAGGATACCAAAACCGGTCGTGTAGAATAACCCCTGTACGGCCAGGATGATCGGCACGTATATCCAAAGGCGCGGCAGTCGGAACTGCACAAAACCGATCTTGATGTCATGCAAATAACCTAAGGTCTCGACCGCAAACGGTTCACGCGTCCTTTTGGCGCGCGTATCTTTAATAGGCCAAATAAGGATTGCCGAACAGATAAAGGCAAGGGCAGTGAGCAGCCAAGGGATTCGGGGGTTGATGTAGTGCAGCCAACCGCCGAGGATGGTGGTGAGGATGGTTGCAACCAATGCGGCCTGCGAGCCCCGGGTTACAAGCTTGCGCCAGCGTGTTGAGCGCTTATCGAACTTGAGCTGTTCGAAAAAGAGTGCATCATCTGCGCCAGATACAAATGAGATGCCAATCATCATAATGGCCTGGCCAACCACAAATGGCACAAAGCTACTGCCAGCAATCTGGATCAGTAAACCAACGCCAGTAAGGATCTGTCCGAGCCGCACCATCTTGTCGCGGCCAAATTTGTCGGCCAGTGCTCCCGAGGGCACCTCAGCGAGCAGGCCAATCGAAAACGCCATGGCATCAAGCAGGCCAATCTGTTGGTCTGTAATATATATCCGGTAAAAGTATAGCCAGACAGCCCCCAAAAACCACATATTTGTAAGCACCTGGTAAACGATATAGCGCCGGACAAGCCATGCTTGTTTATTGGCATGAGCAGATAGCATCTGTGTGTGGTTCATCAGCTCATTATACCAAGCGCGCCGTGGATTCATTACTGGTTTAGGGCACGTGTAACACGCCGTCGCCCAGGGTGCCAATATCGATAAAGATAGCTCGAGAGTAAAACGTATCACCGATCAGGCAGACCGATGAATATAAAATGGACGGTTCAAGCCCGTCCATTTTATTGAATTAGTAGTTGGAAATATAGCTAGTTCTTTGGCTGTTCGTTCTTGGCAGCTACATTAGCTACCGGAGTCTTGCCGCTATAGACATCGCGCATTTGGAACAAGACATAAAAACCAATAGCGCTGCCAATCAGAGCGCTCACTAGTTTGCCTGCGCCACCGAAGTCGGCATCGAGAACCGAAAAAACGCCATAAACCAGGTTAAGGATTGCACCCAAGAAGAGCAAATCCCAACCACTCTTGCGGCGTGCTTGTAAGGCGGGGAAAGCGGCCAACAAGATGACTGCGTCAACCACCAAGAAAATAAGGGCAAGCCAGTAAAACACCGAGAGGTGCGCTACGTTGCTGTGCACGCCGTAGGCACGAGCCCAATCGTTTGTAATGTCGACCAATTCGTTTACGCTGCGGCCAGCATGCCAAAGCGACCAAGCGGCAACAAGCTGCAATACGCCAAAAACAACAGCCAAAATAGGCCATGCCTTGGCCAGCCAGTCTTTCGCACCCTTTGGCAGAGGGGGCAAACTCTTGAAAATTGGTTCTAAAACCTGTTCGATTTTATTGAGTAGGGGAGCCATACTGTAGTTCCTTACATTACTTATGTTTTTAGACTAAGCCAGCGTAGTGTTTTTTGCAATAGGGCATTGTGGACATCCCCTAAATGCAGCTGAAAATTGGTTTGGCTAAGCAGTGCCTGCCGGGTTAGACGATACCCACCCAAGTGGCTGCGCCTGCGCCACCCGTAACTGTGCAAACATAAATTCTTTGATTGGGTGTTGTTGGAGTATCGGTGCGGAGATAGTAGTCGCCTGCCGTACCAGCACGTGCAGTTGGCGCCCCAGAGCCAGATGATATCTTTGATCCGAGTACGGAACCAGTTCCTGGTTGAATGGACCCATCGGAGTTGATCTGGACGGCTAGACTCGCGCTACTGTTCTGGAATTGCCAAGTTGTGCTTGCTGCTGGACCGCGGAATGAAGTATTACTTCCGTCAATATAGACGGAACCGGTAGACCCAATAAAGACTTCACCAGAACCAACCCCCGACGTTGGGTTAAATACCTTGACCCGGCCTCGGATTTCGCTGTTCCCCTCCATGCTGCCGAAGCGGGCTGTTGTACTGGCCGTTGCACGATCATCCTGGACGAACAAAGACGCAGTGGGTAGATAGACGTTGACTGTTTTAAGCGCGTTGTCGGGAGCGGACGAGCCGACGTGGAAGTATTTTGAGGTTGGCGTGCCATCGAGGCCGCTGTTGGCTACTTGAAGAATGCCGCCGTTAACTTCGATAAAGTATGGCGCAGCGGTCCCGGTGTGTGAGAACGTGGTATTGGCGAAGGCGTTGGAACGAATTGGTGATGCACCAGACGCAGCCTGACGAACAAGAAGCCCGGTGTCACTGGAGAGCCCCATATAGATGAAGCAGTCGGTCCATTCACAGCCTTGGCCATTGACAATGTCGATGATCGGCGCTGTACCATGCGCTTCCCATTTGCAGTTATTAAAGTTAATAAACTGAGCTCCAAACGATGCGAGCGCATCGATCTTTACATTCGTGTAGTAACAGCGTTCCCATTCGCAAAGTGCGAAGTGCACGGTGTTTGACTCACCGTCGACGCTACCATCGATGATCACGGCAGGAGTAGTGTTGTTTGACAGGTTGTCATAGACAAATACCTGATAAAAGGCGCAGTTCCACGCACGCGTTAGGTGCAGCATAGTGCCGGATGCCTGTGATAGCCGCACGCGCGACCAATGGCACTGTGCGCCATTGGTGATTTTTACAAGATCACCACTAGTACCATTGCCGCTAAGCTCCATATCACGGACGTCCAGAGTGATATTGCTGGAACCAGTTGCTACCGCGTTTATCATCAGCCCTGTGCCGCTACGCTTCAGCTTGGTTCCGTAGGCGCCCGACGGGTTGCCCATACCCGCGCCCTGGAGTGTGACGGCTATATCGTTTGGGATGGTCAGGGTACCGGCAATTATATAGCGGCCTGCGGGGAGCCACACGACACCTCCACCTGCAGGCAGTGCGTTGATTGCAGCCTGAATAGAGGCAGTATCATCCGTGACGTTATCACCCTTTGCCCCATAATCGCGAACATTATAAAACGGAAGTGGCGCCACAGTAGTCGTGGTACCACCTGGGCGCTGTATAGCAGTATTGGCTTTGGCTAAGCTCGCGTTGGTCGTGGCATCCAGGTTGCTGCTACTGACAATACCTGCTTTTAAGCTACCGTCACCATTGTGTGATTGGCTGAGGTAGTCGTTGAGGATGTCGCCCCAGGTGCCGTTGTCGGAACCAGGCAAGGGAAGTCTACTCACGCGCGGCATCCTTCTTGTTGGCTACTACTGTCAAATAATGTCATTCTTTTATAACCCTTGTGCTTTAGATTAATTTAATAATGCCAAACCTAGGGAGAATAAACAAGCGTGAATACTGCGAACCCTGTGGTCATGTCCGCATTTTATGATATTGCTCAACTGGGCTGCGTTGGAGCTTGGATTATGCTAGAGCACTACGCCAGAGGCTTTGCTCAGAAGGCCAATAAGCTCTTTGGCCTCGCCGGGACTTAGGCTCTGCAAGTTTGGCAGGCGCCTTTCGGTGGCGACACGTAAGAGCGCCTGGCGCAATGCCGCGCTAGTCGGAAGCCAGCTGAGCTAAGCAAATAATGCCTACTACCTCTTTGTTTGGGTTAGCTGCATAAAGCCCGTTCTTTTTTTCCAGATATTGTCTAGGCGCAACTTTGTGATCCGCCATCCATCCGGGCTTAAACTGACGTTTCCAGTAGTAACTCCTCCGGCAAGAAAGTAATTGTCGTTTTGATCTATAGTAGTATCACCTTGTCCTTCGGCCCGAATATGAAGTTTAATTATTGTGCAGGTGCGCCCGCGCAAAGACTTGTTCATTGTACGGCGGTTATTAAGTCTGTAACCTTTTGCTGTATATTGACGTATAACAAGTATGAAACAAAGCGAACCAGAGCTTATCGCTCGGTGATTGCTATGC
>DATCYV010000069.1:0-5299 GCA_036526215.1 Saccharimonadales bacterium (SeqCode) | reverse complement strand
GATTTCTTCCAGCTGCCGCCAGTTAACCGGGCAGGTGACCGAACGGGCAGTTTCGTCACGAATTCGCAGGTTTGGCGACAAAATGTATTCACGGTTTGCTATCTTAAAACGCAATTCCGGCAAAAAGATGATGCCCTGTATACAGATATATTGAATGGCATTAGAGCAGGGGTACTGACCCGTAGCCAGCTTGATGCGCTGCAGTCGCGGGCTGGTGGGGTGGACGATCCCTTTACACCCCGAACACGATTATTGACTGTAAACGTTGATGTCGATAGCGTGAACGAAGAGCAGCTCGATGAGTTGGGTGGTGAGGTGCATGAATACTACATGGACACGCACGGCGGCAAGCAGTATGTTGAGCAGCTGATGCGTTCGTGCTTGGCGCCCGAGACATTGCGGCTAAAGCTTGGCGCACAGGTCATGTGTATCAAGAATTCACAGGAGCGCAAGTATGTGAATGGCAGTCTGGGCAAGATAGTCGGGTTTGAGTCTGGTACTGATTACCCAATTGTTGAGCTGACCGACGGGCGAGAAGTAGTAGTGCGCTACGATACCTGGGAGCTCATGGACGGCGAAAAAAAGCGGGCGAGCATATCGCAGCTGCCGTTGCGCCTGGCGTGGGCAATTACAGTGCACAAGAGCCAAGGTATGACGCTCGATGCGGCGCGGATTGATCTAAGCCGGGCGTTTGTAGAAGGGATGGGGTATGTAGCGCTGTCGCGTGTACGCAGTTTGCGCCATCTTATCTTGGATGGGTTAAACGGCATGGCGCTGCGAGTGAGTCCGCTTGCCAAACAAATCGACACTGAATTGCGTGAAAAGAGCGCTGCAGCTTTGGGCGAACACGCCGACTACCTGCAAAAGTGGGCCGAGCTAGAGGTGAGTGGCGAGAACGAACGCCGCGCAGAGGCCAAGGCTCATGTGCTGTTTGATGCCGACCCGGTGCTTTTAGATGCGCTTAAGACCTGGCGGGCGGAGCTGGCCAGCGAGAACTCGCTGCCGCCGTATGTGATTGCACATGATAAAACGCTGCACGCGGTGGCTGCACTTAAGCCGCAGACAGACAAAGAGCTGCTTGATGTGCCGGGGTTTGGCGCCAAAAAGGTCGAAAAGTACGGCCCAGCCATCTACCAAATCATCCAGCGCCATGTACAAGAAGGGCAAGAATAACACTAAATACTACGCAGAGTTTCCTGCGGAAAATGCTACGTATTTAGTGCTATTCTTGCCCGGCCACGACAATGGTATACTGTTGGTAAGATGAAGTCTGTGATTACAGGGATTAAGGCATTTGTGCGTGCCATCATGCACGCATTAGCGGTGGCGCTCAACAAACTAAGCGGCGGCAAGATTTCACCAAACGGTGTAACTATTGTGGGTACGCTTATGCACACGCCGATTGCGTATCTTATTGCAACCGGACATTTTGTATGGGCGGCTGCACTACTGGTGGTGTTTGGCTTGTTCGATACGCTCGACGGCGAACTCGCGCGGCTTCAGGGTACATCAAGCGTGCGCGGTATGCTGCTGGATGCCTCAACTGACCGCATTAAAGAGGCGATGCTCTACACCGGCGTGGCATACGTGCTGGCTACTGGTGCGCATCCGGCTACGGCAGCATGGGCGGCCGCAGCGACCGGTGCGTCTATCTCGGTTAGCTACGTAAAGGCCAAGGGTGAGGCCGCGGTGGCGAGTTCGGGCAAAAAGATTCCACACCACGTGCTTAACCGCATGTTTGCCGACGGCTTTTTGACGTTTGAAATGCGCATGGTGGTGCTATTAGTAGGTTTGATCGCGAACCGTTTGGCGATTGCCACCGCAGTGGTGGCGGTGGGTGCCGCCTTTACTGTACTACAGCGCTTGGTGCGGATAACCAAAAAGATCTAGCATATGGCGTATAAGGTGGATTTTCATACCCATTCCGTTATGTCACCGGATGGCTCACTGCGATCGCAAGACTACCGGGCAATGCTAGAGCGGGGCAGGCTGGACTGTATTGCAGTTACTGACCACAATGTCATAGATGCTGCGCTCGAATTGCATAAAGAGCTAGGCGACCGCGTTATTGTGGGCGAAGAAATCATGACGACCGAAGGCGAAATCATCGGCTTGTATCTCACCAAGCTTATTCCGGCCGGGCAGCCGCCTGACGCTGTCGTGGCGCAAATTCATGAGCAGGGCGGCCTGGTATACGTACCGCATCCGTTCGAGACGGTGCGTCACGGTTTGTCGGCATACTCGCTCGATGCGATTGCTGCCGATGTTGACATCATCGAGGCCTACAACGGACGGGCGGTGTTCCAGAACTGCACCAAAGAGGCTGTTGCTTGGGCGACAGCTTACACTACGCCAATGGCCGCGGGCAGCGATGCTCACGGGCGGATTGGCTGGGGTAAAACCTATACCGTGCTGCCCGATATGCCGTCGCGAAGCACGCTTACCACCTTGCTGGCCGATGCTACGCACCACCACAAATGGCCCGGTATAATCGGCATAGCGTATCCCAAATTCAACCGGCTGCGTAAAAAGACTCGCAGGGAAGGGAAGCGCTAATGCTCGAAAATATCCTGTTTGCTTTGTGGTTCTTTGCACCGGCTGGCGCCGCGAATGTTATGCCGATCTTTGTTGCCAAAGTGCCGCCGCTCAGCAAGTATGACGCGCCGATCGATGGTGGCTTAATGTTTCGCGGCCAGCGCGTGCTTGGATCACACAAAACGTGGCGCGGTCTAATCGCTGGCATTATAACCAGCACGCTTGCTTTGTGGTTGCAGCAACTGCTTGTGGTGCACTTTGGATGGTTTGCTAAATTTGAACATCAGGTGGACTATGCGACGTTGCCAATCTTGCTGGCTGGACCTCTTTTTGGTATTGGCGCCCTGGGCGGCGATGCGCTCAAGAGCTTTTTTAAGCGTCAGCTGCACATTGCGCCAGGTAAGAGCTGGTTTCCCTTTGATCAGATTGACTATATAGTGGGCGGGGCCATTGCGACTATGCCGTTCGTATCGCTTATCTGGTGGCAATACGCCTGGATTTTGGTGGTGTGGCTTGTGATTCACGTGGCTTCAACAATCACCGGGTACTTTTTGGGGCTCAAAGACAGCCCAGTTTAGATCTTGCCGGTAGTTTATCGGCGACAACAGCTATTTGCTTTTGCAAGCAAGGCCTTGGCCAGATGCGGGCGCCGTGCTTGGTAGTGCCGCTCTACGATGTCGCAGAGTGCTTGGTTGTCGATGAACATACGCCGGATGTCGTCCGACAAAAAGAATGTATCATCCTCATTAAATGTTTCGAGGAAGTGCTGGGTAAATGCGCCGGGGCTAAGCGCCTGCACCCGGTAGGCAAGCAGCATAACTGCATCGTATTCTTTGCGCGCCGCTAAGCTGATGCGTAGTGGCCGAGCGAGCTCCAAAGACCGCTGGAACTCGTTCGCAATGCGCAGAAATTGGTGGGACATACCCAGCAGAATGTCGAGGGCATCGTCCATGATGTCGATATCTTGCATACCCGACCTGGCGAGTACTGCTGCGTCAATCTTGTGCGCCATTAAAAAGTGCTTTACCTGTTGCCATTCGTCGAGTACGTGTTGTTCGAGCTGATCTTTGGACTGCAGGCCATGTTGCTGCCATGGGGTGGTGTGGTCGTAGTCGACAACCAACGCCTCGGTCGGTGCTTGCTTTAAGATGGGCCTTAAATCGTCTCCGCTTAGCGGCATAACAACGTATAGGCTGTAGCAATGCGGCGGCATGTACGTGCAATCATTAGGCGTTAAGAAGTACACATCGGCCTCGGGATCTTCGAGCGGCGGTTTGTGTGTAAAACGCTGTTGTTGCATCCGGGTAATAGTGTGCGTGTACTTGAGGATCTTTTCGGCATTGAGCGTGCTGGAACGCTGTTTTTGGATGGTACGCGTGAGTTTAAGCCACTGCTTGCGAGATGCGGCCAGCAAAGCAACCGGCTGCTCGCAGATTACCACCGCTTTGCCCAAGTACTGGCGCGCGTGCAAGTGGCGCATGATGTCTGCGGCGATGCTGTCGGTGCCCCGGGCGGACTGTTTGCGGGTCTCAAAGAAACATTTCGTCATTCTGTATTGTCTCCCTCCTATTTGACGGGCGCATCATAGCACAGGTTACCTCCATGTAAAATCATTTTTGTGCAATTACAGCAAATGATGCTGGTGAAAGCTAAAATACTCGTTTTTGGTAACAATGATATGGTCGCGCAGAGTAATCCCCAGTAGCTGCCCGGCTGCCGAGAGCTGCTGGGTGAGATTTACGTCTTTGGCGCTGGGATGGGCGCTGCCTGAGGGGTGGTTATGGGCAATGATAATGCTCGCCGCGCGGTCGGCGATGGCGTCGGCGTACAGTTCACGCGGGTGGGCGAGGGATGTGTCGAGCGTACCAATGGTTACGGTGCGTTGGGCTATCAGGCGCTGCCCGCCATCAAGTGACAGACACAGCACATACTCTTGCTGCTTCCCACGGATGTCATCTAGGCGACGGACAATATCAGTAAGATTGGTAAGCGGTTCGGCGTCACGAATTAAATGACGCTTGGCGAGCTCGAGCGCTGCGAGCAATTTGCCGGCTGTTGCTGTACTGACGCCTTTAATTGCCGTTAAGGATTCGTAGTTCAAAGCGGCTGGCCCGCGGCTCATAACCTTTTGAATATGCCGGGCCAGCATGCTGACGTCGGTTTTTTGGCTGCCACTGCCAATCACGACTTCGAGTAGTTCAAAGTCGGACAGGGCACTTACCCCTTGCAAACGTAATTTCTCGCGCGGTCGGTCGGCGGCGGGAATCTGGCTGATTCTCCGGTCGCTGTTCATAGCCGCAGCAGTTTAGCATACAATACCTGTATGAATACAGACCGTTTATTGCAGGCACTCGAAAAATACGCAAATCCTACCGACGCTACCTTTTTGCAGCGCTTTTTTAAGACGGGCGAGGGGCAGTACGGCGCCGGTGATATATTTATTGGCGTACGCATGCCCCAGGTGCGACAGGTCGCCAAGCAGTTTGACGATTTGCCGTTGCCCGAGATCGAGGCGTCACTTGCAAGCCCGATCCACGAAGTGCGGATGACTGCGCTTGTTATTATGGCCAACCGCGCCAAGAAAGCCGATGAACCCGAGTACAAAGCACTCTACACACTGTACCTGCGCCGCTCTGACCGGATCAACAACTGGGACTTAGTAGATGTAACCTGTCGCGATGTTGTGGGCGGCTATCTATACAAGCATCCAGAATTAGCGATGAAGGTACTGACCAAGTTGGCCAAGTCAGATTGGCTGTGGGAT
>DATCYV010000068.1:0-4428 GCA_036526215.1 Saccharimonadales bacterium (SeqCode) | reverse complement strand
TTGCAGTGGTTGTGGCTACGGCATACTCGGTCAATATTAGCGACGGGCAGGATGGCCTGGCTGGTGGCTTGGCTGTTACGGCATTTACCGTGTACGCTGTTGTTGCGGCTCTTGAGGAGCGTTTTGGTGTGGCGGGCTTTTGCATGACCATTGTTGGCTCGTTGCTTAGCTACACGTGGTTTAATATCTTTCCGGCACGGTTTTTTATGGGTGATGTCGGCTCGTTTGCGCTTGGCACCGCGCTTGGTGTTGTGGCCATGCTGACTGACACGGTGCTGGTGTTGCCGGTGATTGGTGCGATATTCTTGGCCGAGGCTGGATCCGACGTGCTGCAAGCGTTGTCGATGAAGCTGCGCCGCGGCAAAAAGATCTTTAAGGTTGCGCCGCTTCACGCGCATTTCGAGGCAAGCGGTTGGCCGGAGACTAAAGTGACGATGCGCTTTTGGGTTTTGGGCCAAGTTGCCGGTGTGCTTGGCCTGCTTGTCTTTTTATTGGGTGAATACCTTAAGTAGGGCACGGGGCGGTGTAATGGGGGCAGTTACCAGGCGACATCCAACGTATATTCAGGACCGGAATGCCACGCGGCGTCACCGGCCGGATTATCTGCTGTTGGTGCTGATGATCGCGCTGGCGGCAGTTGGCGTGATTGTAGTGTTTTCGATTAGCCCGGCTATCGAGGTAGAGAAGGGCATTAGCGGCAACCAGTACATTCTGAAACAAATTATTGCGGTGCTTTTGGGCCTAGTGCTGTTTGGTGTTGGTGCTGCCGTACCCATAGACCGCTGGGGCAAGATGTGGAAGCCGCTCGTTGCGTTTGCCGCTGCAGCTACACTGATTGCGCTGCTAATGCCCGTGAACGCCAACTATCCGGCGCACCGCTGGATTCGCATGGCCGGTTTTTCGTTCCAATCTGTTGAGCTGCTCAAATTTGCCGGGATTATGTGGCTGGCGAGCTTTCTTTCGTGGCGTATCAAAAACGGCCTGATGGCCGACCGCGACAAAACGCTCAAACCGCTCTTTTTTGCCTTTGTAGGCGTCGCCGGTGTGGTGGCCTTTATGCAGAGTGACTTTGGGTCGTTTATGGTGATTGTGGCCATGATGTTTATTATGTCGTTTGTGGCGGGGTTGCCGGTCAAGAAGTTGTTCTTGGCTGCGGCGGTGCTGGCTATACTCGGGACGCTCCTCATCTCGGCGATGCCATACCGGCGGGCGCGTTTGACGGCGTTTATGCACCCGGATTGTTTAAGTTCGGGCTACCAGGCCTGCCAGGCGCTGATTGCGGTGGGTTCGGGTGGCATGATTGGCTTAGGGCTCGGCCGCAGCGTGCAGGCGTATGGCTATTTGCCCGAGGCCGAGAACGACTCGATCTTTGCCATATATGCCGAGAAGTTTGGCTTTATTGGTGTGACTATCTTGCTGGGGCTGTTTGCGGCGTTTTTTACGCGGATTAGACGGATCGCCGAGCGGGCACCAGATGATTTTAGCCGGCTGGTGGTGATGGGGGTGCTTGTGTGGCTGAGCGCGCAAACGATTGTGAATATTGGGGCGATGATTGGGCTGCTTCCGCTCAAGGGTATTACGCTGCCGCTGGTGAGTTACGGCGGCAGCAGTGTGCTGGCGGTGATGGGCGCACTAGGGGTGGTATTTCAGGTTTCGCGCCATACGCTGTATAGTATTCCAGAGAAGAACGAACAGGTAAGCGGAGCCACATATGACGATAGTAGTGACCGGCGGCGGGTCAGGGGGGCATATCACCCCGCTCCTGGCCGTCGCCCATGAGCTGAAGCGGCAGCTCAAAGACGTAAAGATCGTATACATCGGTCAAAAAGGCGATGCGTTAGGCGATATTCCGGCCCAAAGCCAAGACATTGACGAAGTGCATTTTATACGGGCAGGGAAATTTCGCCGTTACCACGGGGAGGGCTTAAAACAACTGCTCGATGTCGTAACGTTGTTTAAAAATCTACGTGATGCGGTATGGGTGCTTGTTGGTATGTGGCAAAGTTTTTGGCTGCTGGGCAAGCTGCGGCCGCAGGTGATCTTTGTGAAAGGTGGTTTTGTAGGCGTACCAGTGGGGTTCATGGCCGCACTGAGGCACATTCCCTATGTAACCCACGACTCCGATGCGTTGCCTGGTTTGGCCAACCGAATCATCGCGCGTTGGGCAAAGGTGCACACTGTGGCCTTGCCTAAAGAAATTTATAGTTATCCGGTGGACAAAACGGTTACAGTGGGCGTGCCACTAGTCCACCAGTACAAGCAGCTCTCTGCCAAAGAAGTTGCCGAGGCTCGTCACCAGATAGGCATTTCGCAGAAAGGGCGTGTGCTTATGGTGACCGGCGGCGGCTTGGGTGCGCTGCGCCTCAACAACGCGGTGGCTGCCTGCATGCCAGAGTTATTGGACCGGTATAGGGACCTTACTGTGATTCATGTGGCAGGCCGAAACCACGAGGCTGAACTTCGTAAGCGTTACCAGCAAGAGCTGGCACCTATTGACCAGCCCCGAGTTATTGTGAAGGGTTTTATTACCAATATGTACCTATACAGCGGCGCGGCTGACGTGGTAATTACCCGTGCTGGAGCTACGGCGATGGCTGAGTTTGCTGCTCAGGCTAAGGCTTGCATTGTGGTGCCAAATCCGCTCCTCACCGGTGGACACCAGCTCAAGAATGCCAAGGTGTTAGCCGATAGAATGGCGATCAAAATGGTGAGCGAAAATACGCTGCAGCATGACGACCATGCACTGATGCCGCCGCTTGTTGAGCTGTTCGACAAGCCAGAGCGTGCGGCGCAACTTGGCACGCGTTTGCATACATTTGCTGAGCCGGATTCTGCTAAGCGCCTGGCGGTGGTATTATTAGAGGTAGCAGGCAAACAAAAATAACCTACACCTAACAAAACAAACATGGCATTTCGTAAACGACAATTGGATCAAGGGCAACGCGCGCCCATGCGGCTGACACCAATCAAGGGCCCTGTTTTCTCGTATCATGCGAATCGTTCGGTGCGGGCTGGGGGCGTAGCCAGAAGCAGCCAGGAGCAGATCCCGGGAAATGTTTCACGCAGCAGGCGGAACTGGCGGCATTGGCTCCGTAGACTACCAGCCATTGCGGCGTTTGTGGCCATTGCCCTGGTGGCACTGCTAAGTTTACGTTTGACAAACAACCCCAAGGTGATAACCATGGGCGGGACGGGGAGTCAGGTGTTCTTGCGAAGCCGGGCAGTGTACGAATCGGCGGCGCGGCGGTCATTCGCATCATTTTTTAACGGCAATAAATTGACGGTTAATACGGGCAAAATTGCAGCTGACTTGCGGCGTCAGTTTCCGGAGCTAAAGGTGGTGTCGGTCAGCCTACCGTTTGTTGGCACGCAGCCGGTGGTGTACATTCAGCCGTCTACGCCAAGGCTTTTGCTGGCGGGCGGCAGTGGTGCGTATGTTTTGGATGGTAATGGCCGCGCGCTGATTAGCAGTGCGCAGGTGCCTAATATCAATGCCCTGCATGTACCTACTGTTACCGACCAGAGCAATCTAAAAACTGAACTTGGCCAGATAGCGCTCCCCAAGGACGTCGTGGTTTACATAACAGAGGTCGTGGGCCAGCTACAAGCCAAAGGCATAGGCGTCACGCAGCTGGTGCTGCCAACCGGCACAACAGAGTTACAGGTTCACATGAATGGGGTGGGGTATTACGTTCGATACAATCTGCACGGCAATGCCAGGGAAGAGGCGGGCGCCTACGTGGCAACCAAACAATATCTTGAAAGCAAACACATTACGCCGGGTAGCTATGTTGACGTGCGTGCCGAAAACAAGGTGTACTACAGATAGGGATTTTTTGGCCAAAGCCCCCGCCGCTCTACCCTGGGTGTTCACATTTTGTTCAGTATATGACAACGTGTGGCTGTTGGCAGAAAACTATATTTGCATATCGATAATCCCAAAAGTCAAATATAGCAGAGTAAGGGGAAGTAGGGGGGGAATATATAAAACAATATCAAAACACACAAAAAGCAAATTGTTTCACGACATAACTGTGGAAAAGTCAAATTTCAGCCAAATAATGTGTACAGACTTTATAACGATAGTACCGTGAAATGATTATGGCCGGTGGTCTGGTGAGTCCCAAGCGCCACTAACCACGGCCTGTCATAGGGGTCGTATGTGCCTGCACAATTACAAAAAACATTTGTATGTACATACTATATGCGCACTTTTGCTGACAACGCACTAAAAGTCCCCTACAGCCGGTGTATAGTGAACCGGCCCGTCCACGCTATATACGAGTCGCAAAATATACATTGTGCGACGTCGAGTGTAGCACTCGTTTGGTTGCTCTGCTACTTGGCTTTGTCGCCGCTCCGGCCTGGCTTTGGCCTGTTTTGCAAGTTGTCATCTACTTGTTTGCCCTAGCGTTCGTTGTGCGTCGC
>DATCYV010000067.1:0-4769 GCA_036526215.1 Saccharimonadales bacterium (SeqCode) | reverse complement strand
AACTGATGGCGTGTTTGTGTTTGTGGGGTTGCTGCCAAACACCGGCTTTTTGCACGATAGCGCCATTGAACTCGACGAAGTCGGCTTTGTAAAAACCGACGCAAAGCTCGAAACTTCTATGCCTGGCGTCTTTTCTGCCGGTGATGTCCGCTCGGGCGCTACAATGCAGATTGCGACCGCCGCAGGCGAGGGCGCAACCGCAGCACTGCATATTCGTGAGTATCTAGAAGGCCATGCTCGCACCTACGCCGACTAATTGACAACAGGTAATTAGTGCTACAATGTCCTTGAGCGTAAACGGGGGCTGAGGGATGAATAGAAAGGTAGTTAGCGCAGTAGTGGTGGCAGTACTGGCTGCGGCAGGGGTAATATATGGCGTTTGGCGGCACAACAACACCACGCCTAAAAGCGTGAGTACTGCGGCTACGACAAACCAGTCAAGTTCAACGCAAAATGTGGCCGAGACGAACAGTATCACCATTAAAGACTTTGCTTTTTCACCAGCGACCGTAAAGGTCAAAAAAGGCACCAAGATAACCTGGACAAATCAAGATAACACGGCACATACCGTAACGGCAACCAATGGCGGCGGTTTTGATAGTGGCTCAATTACCGATGGCGGCACGTTTAGTTTTACGTTTAACCAAACCGGTACGTTTACGTATAAGTGTAATTTTCACCCAGACATGTTTGGCACGGTGATTGTACAGTAGTTTTTAGGCGTTCGGGTAGCCAGGGAAGAAGTCGGTAATAATACTTGCTTTGGGGATGCCGGCGTCAGCGAGGCCGCCTGCGAGGGCTTCAATCATGGGCTCGGGACCAGCAAGATAGATGAGCGTATTTTGGCTGCCGATTTCTTGCTGGATACGGGCGGCGGTAATGTTGCCGGTTTCACCTTGCCATGTTGGGCTGGGATTTTTGACGATAGGAATGTAGCGCAGCGGGTAGCTATTGAAAAGGCCGGCAAATACTAGCTCATCGGCTGTGTTGACGCCATGCATCAAGGTAATAGAGCGCCGCTCGCCGGTATCCTGCAAATACTTGATCATACTGTGAGCTGGCGTAATTCCGATACCGCCGGCTACCAGGATGACCGGAATGCTCGTGTCTTTTGGTAAGACAAAATCGCCCATGGGTTCGGCCAGGTCAACTTGTGCTCCAAGGGGCAGCTTAAGTAGGGTTTGCTTAAAGGTGCTGGTTTGCTGGCCGCCACGTGGGAATTTGGTGGTAATAGAAAGCAGGGAATCCTTTGGTGAGCTTGATAGCGTAAGCCAGCGCTTTACACCACGCTCATCGGGGTTACCGTGTGGCAAATATAGCTCGGTGAACTGCCCGGCAACAAATTGCACCGGCCGCTCCGGCTTAAACCAAAAGGTCTTGATGTGCGGGGTGATATTATCTATGTGATCGAGTATGGCTTTCAGGGCGCTCCTCCTTTTAGGCGGGCTTTGCTTGCTGCTGGCCAGAGCGTTTAACAAAACGCTGGGGGTGGTCGCTACAGACTACAATACCAGGGTAAACCGTACGTAGCAGCCTATAAAGCCACACATTGTTTACGGTGTAGACAAAGACGTTAAGGTGTCGCCGCTTGGCAAGCCAGTATGTCAGTGGGTTCATGAGCCACATATTGAGAGTAATGCCGGTAGCGTGCATGCGGCGGGCGGTATGCACGACCTCAAATGGGTTAAGGATATCACGCACGTATATAGGAACGTCGGGCAGCATTTCGCGTAACTTTTGGAGTTCACCATATTTAAGTGAGGTAAAGCTAACCTTGGCTTTGGGGAACTGTTTAAGGACGCGCAGGATTTCATCGGCCGAACCATTGTCTTTAATATCAATGACCATCATCATGCGGTCGCCGATGAGCTTACAGACCTCCTCAAACGACAAGATATGTTGGCCATTGTAGAGCGTAATGGCTTGCAGCTCGGCCAGGGTTTTCATGCTGACCAGCACCTTTTGCTTGGCAATACGGCCAGTGTGGGTGTCATGCATGACCACGAGGCGGTCGTCTTTAGTCTTGCGGACGTCAAATTCAATGCCGTCCATGGATAGCTCAAGTGCGGCGCGCAGGCTGTCATGACTGTTTTCGAGGGCGAGTCCGGCGGCACCGCGGTGTCCGATGATTCCTGTCTGTGTCATATCTCTTGAGTAATAGTGTACAATAGGATTGACGCAAACCACAAATGACAGGAGTAAGGCTACATGGCTGATTTCAACCAAGTTTTAGAAGTCGGTGACTACCAAAATGGCACCGTTAACACCGTTGTCGAAATCCCTAAAGGTTCGATGATGAAGATTGAGTGGGACCGAAGGCGCGCGGCATTTATGCTTGACCGTGTTGAGCCGGCTATCTTTGCCAAGCCCTGCAACTACGGGTTTATCCCCCAGACGCTAGACGAAGACGGCGACGAACTCGACACCTTGATTGTAACCAGCGAACCATTGCCAACTGGTATCTGGCTCGAAGCCAAGGTAATTGGCATCTTGAACTTTGAAGACGACGGCGAAGCCGACCACAAGGTTGTAGTGGTACCAGCCGACGACCGACACACCGGCGACAGCATCAACTCGCTTGATGACCTCGGCGACCGCTGGAAGCAGCAAATCGAGCACCACTTTACGCACTACAAAGACCTCAAGAAGCCCGGCAGCACCAAGGTGCTTGGCTGGGGCGATGTAGAGGCCGCCAAGGTTATTATTAAAGAGTCAATCGACCGTTTTACCGCCAAGTAATATGATTACGCACGTTGTTGCCAAAACGCTCATTTTTAATAATGAGGGCAAGTTGCTCGTTTTGAGGCGTAGCCTTGATGATACCCACCGTCCGGGCGGGCTGGATTTGCCTGGTGGCAAGGTTGACAAGGGCGAAGATATCATCGAGGGTGCTGTCCGCGAAATCAAAGAAGAATCGGGTATAGACGTTATGGGAGACGGGCTCCATTGGGTGTTTGCCGATACGGCTGCCACCTTTAATACTGGGGTGCAAGACATGGTTAACATGGTCCGTGTAACGTTTGCCGCCCGCATAAAAGACGCCGATGTTACGCTGAGCCCCGAGCACGACGAATATTCATGGCATACGCTCGACGAAGCGCTCGAGATCTTTGCCGGCCTGCGCTTTGAAGAAGTTATCAAGCACATGATCGAAAACAACGTCGCCCACGACCTGTGGTCATTAAAGGTGTAACCGCTGTTATACTAGCAGTATGAAGCCGACACAAGATTTTTTTGATCATGCCGACAAGCACATCCGCAAGGTGCTACTTGAGCTGCGTCCAACGCTGCTAAAGGGTTTTGGCTCAATTGAGCATCACCTTAAGGACGATCAGTCGGTTGTAACCGAAATGGACATAATGGTCGAGGAGCGTCTAAGGGCTGCTATGGCCGAGGTTGACCCGTCGATCGGTTTTGGTGGCGAAGAAACGGGCTTGGACCCCAATTTAGCCACCTTCTGGTTGGTCGACCCGATTGACGGCACCGAGGCATTTACGCGCGGGTTGCCGTTTTCGACCAATATGATTTGCTTAATTGCCGACCATCAGCCGGTCATGAGCGTCATTTATAACTTTTTTACCGATGATTACTTCTTGGCAATTAAGGGGCGCGGTGCGAGCTGTAATGGTCACGTGATTCATGTGAGCGAGCGGCCTCTTGAACGGGCTTATGTTGTGGCTACTGGCCGCTGGCACCAAAGTAGAGTACCTAACTTTGTGTCTGAGCTGCGGCCGAAGGTTGCGGGGCTTCCCAAGCTTCACGGCTCGGGGTGCGAAAATACCTATATCGCCCAAGGCGCTTTTGATGGCACGATTGTTGCCGGCGGCAAAGGGCCATGGGATCATGTGCCAGGAATGTTGCTTATTCAGGAAGCTGGCGGTCGGGTTGAAAACTGGGGTAGCAACACCTATGACTATCGCGATATGCATATTGTTGCAGGCAACCCGGTATTGTTCGACGATCTAAAGGCGCTGACCGTCCCCTTGCATCAACAATAACGACCCCTTACAATAGGCCTTAGAAACAGCTAATGCTTACAATTACATCGAAATGGGGGTGATGCATGAAAACGCGAGTTGCAATTAACGGGTTTGGCCGGATTGGCCGGAACGCCTTTAAGATTGCTTTTGAACGCAGCGACGTCGAGATTGTTGCCATTAACGATCTGACCGATACCAGGACCCTGGCGCATCTGCTCAAGCATGACAGCAACTACGGTGCCTATCAGTACGACGTTGCCTACGACGACCAAAACATCATTGTCAAAGACCAAAAGATTCGCGTTTTTGCCGAGACTGACCCGGCAAAACTTCCCTGGAAAGACACCAATGTCGATGTGGTTATTGAATCAACTGGCTTTTTTGTTGACCCCGCCAAGGCGCGCGCACACATTGATGCCGGTGCCAAAAAAGTAGTCATTAGCGCACCGGCCAAGGGTGAGGGCGCAACGACTATCGTGCTAGGGGTTAACGACGATAAGCTAAGTGCCGACGACGCGAGTGATGTCATCAGCAATGCCTCGTGTACGACCAACTGTATTACGCCAGTGGCGGCTGTTATCGAGAGCAACTTTGGTATCGAGAAGGCCATGATGACCACTGTTCACAGTTACACGGCCAGCCAAAAGTTGCAAGACGCTCCTGCTAAAGACCTGCGTGAGGCGCGCAACGCTGCCGAGAATATTGTGCCGACCACAACCGGTGCCTCGATTGCTGCCGCCAAGGCGCTGCCGGCGCTTGAGGGTATCTTTGGCGGCCTCAGCGTGCGTG
>DATCYV010000066.1:0-2800 GCA_036526215.1 Saccharimonadales bacterium (SeqCode) | reverse complement strand
GCATTTGACGCATGGGCAGATGGTAACTCCTGGTGGATACCTACCTATGCAGACCAATCTGGCCGATGGATTGACGGCACTGGCACTACTGGTTCGACTGTTTCGGATGGTAACGCTGATGTCTATGTAAGTGCTGATGCTATCCATCCTAGCCCTGCCGGTCATGTCTATCTTGGACAGCGGCTTGCAAGAGCCATCAAGAGCACCTCGTTATTCTCGCCGCGTTGGGCATAATGTGCTGGCTAGTCCTTGCTGGATTATGCAATAACAGATAGATATATCAATCGACCTCTGTTATACTTACGCATAATGAACCAAGAGCACATACGAAATTTTTGCATTATTGCTCATATTGATCACGGTAAGTCTACCCTGGCTGACCGCTTGCTCGAGTTGACCGGTACTGTAGATAAGCGGCTCATGAAAGAGCAGCTGCTCGATAAAATGGACTTGGAGCGCGAAAAGGGTATTACCATTAAGTTGGCGCCTGTTCGCATGCAGTATAAGGGGTACGAGCTTAATCTGATTGACACCCCGGGGCACGTTGATTTTAGCTATGAAGTATCACGTAGTCTTGAGGCCTGCGAAGGCGCCATTTTGGTGGTGGATGCCAGCCAGGGCATACAGGCGCAGACCTTGGCGAATGTCTATTTGGCGATGGCTGCCGAGCTCAAGATCATCCCGGTGCTCAACAAGATTGACCTGCCGGCCGCTGATGTCGAGCGGGTAAGTGCCGAGGTTATGAATTTGCTTGGCTGCAATAAAGAAGATATTTTGCTTATCTCGGCCAAAACCGGTATGGGGGTCGAAGCCGTGCTCGAGCAAGTGATCGAGCAGATTCCGGCGCCAAAAGGTGACGCGGAGCAAGCAACCCGGGCGCTTATTTTTGACAGTTATTACGATGATTACCGCGGCGTTATTCTGTACGTCCGTGTGGTCGATGGCCACATTGCAAAAAACGCACCAATCAAGATGATGGCCACAAACAGCAATGGCTTGGCGCTCGAAGTAGGTGCACTCAAGCCCGAAATGTCGCCCTCTGCTGGCCTGAACGCTGGTGAAATCGGATATATCGTTACCAACCTCAAATCAACCCGCGAGGCTAAGGTGGGCGATACAGTAACGCTTGCGCAGCCAGCTAGCAGCATAGCCCAATTGCCTTTGCCCGGCTACCAAGATGTCAAGCCGTTTGTATACGCAGGGTTCTTCCCCGAAAGCAACGAGTTTTACCAAGAGCTTAAGGATGCGATCGAGAAGCTTTCGCTCAGTGATTCGGCGCTGCAGTTCGAACCAGAGAACTCGCCGGTGCTGGGTTTTGGGGTGCGCATTGGTTTCTTGGGTCTTTTGCACATGGATATTGTGCGTGAGCGCCTGGAGCGAGAGTACAACCTCAACCTGATTGTTACCAATCCGAGTACCGACTACCATGTTTCATTGCTTGGCGGCGATGAGCTTGATATTAAATCAGCAAGCGACCTACCAGACCCTTCTAAAATCAAAGAAATCCGCGAGCCATGGATCAAGGGAGAAATTGTCGTACCGCAAGATTATGTAGGCGGAGTGATTCAGCTCATTGCCAGCAAGCGCGGCCTGCACAAAAACCTTTCGTATGTTGATCAGCGGGCACTCGTGAGCTTTGAGGCACCGCTCGCTAACTTGCTGACCGATTTTTACGACCAACTTAAGAGCATTACTTCGGGCTACGGCTCATTCAATTATGAGCTGGCGGACTATCGGGTTGAAGATCTGGTGCGCGTTGACTTTTATGTGGCAGGTGAGCGGGTTGATGCGCTTTCGGTTATGGCGCACCGCTCTGAGGCGCAGTATATTGGCCGTGATGTTGTGGGCAAACTTAAAGAGGTAATCCCACGCCAAAACTTCCAGGTGAGTTTGCAGGCGGGTATTGGCGGCAAGTTTATCGCCCGTGAAGATATTAGCGCGTACCGTAAAGACGTGACTGGCTATTTATACGGCGGCGATGTGTCGCGCAAAAAGAAGCTGCTTGCCAAGCAGGCAAAGGGCAAAAAACGCATGAAGCGTTTTGGCAAGGTTGATATTCCGGCTGAAGCGTTTACAGTAATGCTTAAACGGGATTAAAAAGAGGAGAGGCGCGCGTGGGGGAAGATTACAAACCAAGCGAGGCGGTACTTGGCCACTTGCCAAAGGTTATTTTTGTAGCGGTTATAGGGCCGACCGCTGTTGGCAAGACCACGCTTATGAACGCAGCCGCAGTCCGTTGTCCAGCGCTACATCCTATCCTGACGACTACTACACGGAGCCCACGGCCGGGTGAGGAGAATGATGTTGACTTTCACTTCTGTACACCCGAAGAAATGCAGCGACGCATTGCAGAGTATGGGTATGTCCAGTTCGTAATATCGCCGATGAACGGTGCGCTGTACGCTACCGCTCCTGAGGATTACGCCAAAGACGGCGTTGCCATGATGCCAGTGGTCGCCGATGCTATGTCTGTCTTTAAGTCATTGCCTTTCAAAACAATCCGCTCAGTATATATATTGCCACCAAGTTGGGAGGTGTGGCAGCAACGGATTGCCTCGCACGGCTTTACGCCTGAAGAGCATGAGCAACGTATGCTCGAAGCCGGGCGATCGCTACGCTACGCGCTTGAAGACCCGGATATTATTTTTGTGGTTAATGATGACCTGGCTCAGGCGACGCTTGACTTTACTCAGGCTGCGCTTGGTGCCAGCGGGCCAGCCAATCCGTACACCAGCCGCGATCTTGTGGCACAGCTGCTTAAACAGCTCCAAAATCGTTAGAGTTGCATAGAATACAACAT
>DATCYV010000065.1:0-3185 GCA_036526215.1 Saccharimonadales bacterium (SeqCode) | reverse complement strand
AAGGGGACGTTATCAAAATAGCCCATACCCGACCAAGCCGAACGGGCGTGCAATGGATTGGCGTAAAAAGCCTGCAAATGTTCTACCCAGGTAGAAGGGAGAATAATATCAGCGTCAATCCGGCCCAAGATCTCTCCCTTGGCAGCACCAAAACCGGCGTTGCGGGCAAACACACGGCCCTGACGATGTTCGCTCACCACCCGCACGAAAGGGAACTCACGGGCAACTTGGGCAGTGCGGTCGGTTGAATTGTTATCGACCACAATAACCTCCAGCGGTTGGATGGTTTGCTTGGCAATCGCTTGCAAACAGGCGCGAAGATGGCGTTCTTCGTTGTAGGCTGGTATAACTATACTTACGCTTTGGCGTGTTGTTTTCACTGACATTAGTGTACTTCATATTATATGCAATCGCTGTTAATTACCTTAAGGAACTGGCCAAAAACCGTTTGGCGCATTTGCAGCGGCTATTGGCGCAAAAACTGGTGGCATAAGCTGGTTGTTTTGGCCTGTGCTCTGTTTGTGCTGGCTTTGGGCTGCATGTACGGTGTCGCGCAGTGGTATATCCGTTCTGAGCGCAGTAAGCACCTGGTGCTCGGCGCCAGTTTTATTCCGGCATACGCCCGCAGCCTGGGGGTTGACCCGCAAAAAACGATGCAAGCGCTGATAACTGATGTAGGCGTGCGGCATTTTCGCTTAGTGAGCTACTGGGATGAGCTAGAGCCAGCCCCCGGCACATACGACTTTTCAGAGCTTGACTGGCAGTTCAAAATGGCCGAAGACGCACATGCCAAAGTCACCCTGAGCATCGGACTGCGCCAACCTCGCTGGCCCGAATGCCATATGCCCGCGTGGGCAACCAGCGAAACGGCAGAGCAGTGGCAACCGCAGTTAGAGCGCTTTGTCGGCCAGGTTGTTGACCGCTACAAGGGTTCATCAGCGCTCGAGAGCTACCAGCTCGAAAACGAAGCCCTCCTGAGGAACTTTGGCACGTGTACCGATTTTAGCCGAGGCCGTCTGGTGGCCGAATACAAACTGGTTAAGCAGCACGACAGTCGTCATCCAATTATCATGACCCGCAGCAACAACCTGCCATCCATTGCCACCGGCCAACCACAACCCGATATTGTGGGCATGTCGGTTTACCGCCGCGTGTGGGACGCCACCATCACACACCGCTATCTGCAATACCCCTTGCCGTCGTGGTATTACGCCAGCCTGGCGGGCTTCCAAAAGATATTCACCGGCAAAGACTCGATGCTGCACGAACTGCAAACCGAAGCCTGGCCACCAAACGGCAAATCAATTACCGAAATCAGCCTAGCCGAGCAAAACAAATCCTTTAACGCCCAGCGTTTTAAAGACACCGTGACCTTTGGCAAGCAAACCGGCATGCGCCGGATATATCTGTGGGGCGCAGAGTATTGGTACTACCGAGAAACCGTGCTGCACGACAACAGTGTGTGGGATGTAGCTAAACAGACGTTTCGAACAGTTCGATAACAGTGTCTGACTCGTGGGAATGCAAGAT
The DNA here is from genome assembly GCA_036526215.1 of Saccharimonadales bacterium (SeqCode). GTDB lineage: Bacteria > Patescibacteriota > Saccharimonadia > Saccharimonadales > UBA4665 > JARIHD01. The sequence continues at coordinate 1,655 of DATCYV010000065.1, read as the reverse complement.
TATCGTCCATCGAGAGGCATCATCAGGTCTACAATCTGGTGCCTCAAGAATATTAGCGTTTTAATGTCCTTGAGGGCGCCGTGAACACACCTGACGCACCGGCTGCACAAACATCAGATTTGATCAAAAGAAGTTTTCGTCGTCGTCAGGATCGAGAGTAACTCTCTCGGCCAAAACATACTTTGCTGCATCAATAAAGATGCGCCTTAGTTCTTCAGATTTTCGACCGCCCAAGCTCCTTTCGCCGAGGTCAATGGCTTGGTCAAGCACAGCCCTAGACAGTCGCAACTGATCCGGCCGGCCAAGAGCAGATTCGACTTCAACCACTTCGCTTGCTAACCTGATTAGAGCCCGCTCGTATTCGGCAGACCCGGGGTACTCCGCATAATTGATTGCCGATTGCCCGAGATCAACGAGTCGTATCCTATCGCTAGTATCAACACTCGTCCGGCCGTACATATGTTGTCCTAGCCCAATAATTTCACCGGCGCATGCAAAGCCTTCAGCTCGTCCATCTCGAACATAAGCAAACATATTGGCCCACTGGCTGTCGATACCACGCACCAAGCTATCGCTGGCGTCCGGAGTAGCCATCTGCTCCAAGCTAACCCCGTGCACTTTTCTGGTTACGACATATATCTCGCCTTGGTGCTCAACAGGCAAATATGGCAAGGCGACTATACCGTGTTCGGGCAATTGGCTAAATGCCGTAGCAACAACGTCTCGTATGGACGGCTCCGGCTCACCGGGGGTGTGGCGTATCACTACTTCAGGCAAGCCATCGACAAAATACTTCCGTGTCATGGCGCCCTCGTAGTCTGATGGCAATAGCCTGTCCTCAATGATTTCAAGGATACTGGCGTCACCTATAAGGTCGGTTAAGGTCGGCACGGATTCTGGAGTACGCATAAGAGTATGTATACTTAAACATGCTTCTGGCTTGATGACAAGTTTGAGTGTGTCCCGTTTGCTAACAATGTGAACCGGGCCACACAGCCATATCTTGGGCCGTGCATGTTTCGCCTCTGTAAGTTACAATAGTGGGCATGGCCAAGAAAAAGCCCGCTAACCAGCCAAAACTCATCAGCAACCGCCGCGCCCGCCACGACTACGAACTGGGCGATAGCCTGGTGGTTGGTATTGTGCTGTCTGGCGCCGAAACCAAGGCGCTCCGGATGGGGCATGGTCACTTACGCGGCGCGTACGTAACTATTAAAAACGATGAATTATTCTTGATTAATGGCACCATTGTGGGCACCAGCGGCGTACGTATATCCGAGCAAGACCAAACCCGCACCCGCAAGCTGCTTGCCAGCCGCCGCGAAATCTCCCACCTTGAAGAAGCCAAAAAACAGGGAAGGACCATCGTCCCGCTCGAAGTTCTCACTGGCGGCAGGTACATAAAAGTACGCATCGCCATCGGTAAAGGGCGCAAAAACTACGACAAGCGCCAGGCAATTAAATCGCGCGACGAATCGCGGCATATGAGCGCCGTTATCAAAAGCAGCCTCCACCGGTAATCTCCGTTTTGCACAGGTTCAGCGCACAGGGCATTGATCTCTGTTAAAGACCTGATATAATACCCACTAGCTCTTGTGGTGATCTTGGTGGCCCATGTAGCTTTTTGTACGTTTACAACATACTCATGGATAGCT
>DATCYV010000064.1:0-11443 GCA_036526215.1 Saccharimonadales bacterium (SeqCode) | reverse complement strand
TTGATAGTTTAGTCAATTATGCTATACTTGAGTTACAGCACCTCGCTTGGATTTCGGTTCTCGCGAGGTCTTTTTATTTTGAGTTCGATTCTCTTGGGGACTTTGGTCTAGAATATATGTTATACAATTAGTTGACCTTTTGGGCTATTCCACCTACAATAACAAGCATGAACGCAATCATTACACTCAAGCAGCTTCGCAACGATCCTCGCGAGTATATCCGTCTTCTTAAAAACGGTTATGAGGTGGATATTACCGAGCACCGCAAGACCATTGTTCGAGCAGTTCAATCTCCAAGCGACAAGTCAAAGACTGTCGGCGGCGTACAGGGACTATTACGTGTAATAGAGGGCATGTCTCCAATAGAGCTGGTTGACAAAGATCTCGACACCGTAAAGGCTGTCAAAAAAGCAAAGAGCGAACATTTACAAAAAAAGTACCGATAGTACCATGATTGTCGTAGACACAAACATTGTTGTTGAGATTTTAGAAAAACGAAGCAGACTGCCAGCACTGCTCGACTATTTAAGACAAAACCGAGACGAGGAAGTTGCGATTTCTACGCTCACATTAAGTAATGTGCTTTATCTTCTAGAAAGTCATAAGGTGGATGTATCTACTGCTGAGCCTTTGCTGCGGTCATACAAGATTATTTCAGTCAAGGCCGAAGATGCGGATTGGGCTTTTGATCATTATAAAGGTACGGATTTCGAAGATGCGCTGCAGGTTGCCGCCGCACGGCGGGAAGCGTGTAGCGCATTTGTCACGATCGACAAGCAACTTGCAAAGAAGTATGATGCAATTTTGCCAGTCAAGCTTATCGGTTAGAGTGTCTTGCGTAACGCCCAAAGCTGGGCTTTTTCGTGGTACTATGGCTCCTGTGTTTAATTACATATCTTATAGAAGCATATATTTATAACATAGGATTTAAAGCCGGTACTGATGTCAAATTTGGTTACAGTAGAGAAATACTATGATGGGCTTGCTCCAACCTATGATGATGCCCTAACAGCTAAAGGGTGGGCGGCCAATGAACTGTTGGGAGTAAATCTACAGGATTATCCAGGCCGAAAGACAGCAGCTACGGCCCTTGACCTTGGTGCAGGGACCGGGCTGACGACCGCTGTATTATTAGGAGAACTTGCCGGTGCATCTGTTACGGCCGTTGACGTATCGCAGGGGATGCTTGACGTATTGAAACGCAGGTTTCCTGCCAATCCGCGCCTATACCTTGCCCGTATGGCCATAGAGGATTATCTGCGTACATCCAATTGTACTTTTGATGTCATCGCATCCGCTGGTGCGCTCCAATTTTCTCCAAATATAGGTGGTATTATTCACTGGGCCGCTAAGCTGCTCAATCCCGGTGGCTGTTTCTTTACTACGTACAATCCTCAAATTGAAGGACTTGAAGGACGGGGGTTGCAGCATGCCCCGGAGGAGGTAATCGATGGTGGCGTGACCATTTATAGACAACCTAGTACTACCCTGTTAGAGGAAGTGGCAAGCGCAGGCTTGACCACGAATCGGTACGGACTGTACGTTTCCCAGCCGCAAGGTGATCTTACTATTCGCGGAGGCTACATAATGGCGACCAAGCCTATTGGCCCATCTGCGTGCTCGGGCGGGCAAAACTCAGGAATAGCAGCAAGAACGCGATGACCATCACCACTGGCGCGGCAACAGACAGCCAGTCCTGCTTGCCGGGTCGGAACAGACGCAGGAGCAGCGAGTTAGCAACAACAGATATTGAGCTGAGCGCCATGGCCAAACCCGCCAATTCTGGCTTTAATACTAGCCCGACGAAGGCAAAGACGCGCGCCGCAATCGGAATGCCTGCCACGTTGTAGAACAATGCAAAGAATATGTTTTGCTTTGCGGCGCAGGATATGATCACATTTGCATGCCCCTGGCCCTACCCCAACCACTACCGCTATGCTATATTGAACAGTAGCATATGTCACGACTTCCCACACCTGGCCAAGACAACGGCACCTGGGGTGCTATCCTCAATGATTACCTTAGCCAGTCGCATACGAGTGATGGCTCATTAAAGAGTGGTGTAGTTGGCCCCAGCCATATCCAAGACGGCGTCCTGCCGAAGTCCAAGCTCGATCCGACGGTACAAGCCTCACTCACCAAGGCCGACAGTGCCTTGCAGTCCGCTCCGGTCAGTAGCGTCGTAGGGCTGACTGGTGCGGTGACTGGGGCGCAGATTGCGGCTGATAGTGCGCTAGGTGCTGCATACCAATCGAAGGTCGCAGGTGTTATTAACGTCAAGGACTATGGAGCAAAAGGCGATGGTGCAACTAACGACACTACGGCAATTAACAATGCTATAGCTGCACTTGTGGCAGGTTATACGTTGTACTTTCCACCCGGCCGGTACTTGACGAATGGTGGTCATGTCATTGACAAGCCATCTTGCCTCATAAAAGGCTCGTCAGGAAGGGCTCAGACGTATAACTCATCGGCTCAGCTGTACCTTAGGAATGGTGCCAATGCTGATATGTTGACGTTGGCCAACAATCAGATTACGGTCCGTGATCTTAGCCTTTATGGGAATAAAACCAACCAGACTGGCACATCGCGAGGGCTTGTAACTCCTTCCACGGCCGGTGCGAACTATCTTCTTCTCGACGCTGTTTGGGTGGACTCATTTAACGGGGATGGCTTTTCGTTTGAATCGAGTGGCGGTACGCTGTCTGGCACTATAACTAATTGCGAATCGCGCGTTAATAACGGATACGGCATGTACTTCTATGGTACGTCAACGGACACAATGGTCTCTAATTGCTACATTGACCAAAATGTCCAGTCGGGTATTATGTGCAGCTCTGGCGATTTATCACTAACGAGCTGTCATATATGGGGTAACGGCACTGGCAGTACGGGCAACCTCGATGGCATTACGTTTCAGTCGTCTGCTGGTTGTCGCGTTATAAACTGTTACATAGAAACGCAAACAAACGGCACTGGTATAAGATTTAAATCAGGCACCAATAAGGGGCATATTGTTAGTGGGTGTGATATTTGGTCGAACGGCCAGCAAGGTATTTATGCTTACAGTGCCTCGAACTGTACTATATCGGGTAATATAATTCGTCAGAATAACTACAAAGGCTTATCAGGGGCATCCGGAGCTGGACTGATAGTAGACACCTGCACGGCAATAACAATAACAGGCAACCAGTTCTTTAGTAGCGGTGTGAACAGGCAAACGTACGGCTATTACGAATACGGAAGTTCTAATACGAACATACAATTTGTGGGCAATATGAGCCGTGCGGCCGATCATACAACCGGTGGAGTTTTTCTGGGGCCGGGCACGAATGCTGACCTTGGGAGTGCATTCATGCGCAAAACCACCGACCAATCCGTTACCTCATCGATTGCGCTTGTCGACGATGCTAGTTTGCAATTTACGGTAGCTGCCGGTGAGGTATGGGAGCTAGATGGCGTGCTGTTTGCGGAAGGCTCGCAGGCAGGCGATCTAAGCCTGCAAATCAATGTGCCAAGCGGCATGTCAGGTTATTGGCAGGCGCTCGGTCCCGATTCGTCGGCTACCTCCACCTCAGCAGACACGATTGCACCTACTGGACACGTGTTTAATTCTACAGCTACGCTCGGTATGCTCGGCGCAGGTACAGTTGTGCCTATACAAGTTCGTGGCCTACTTACGGTCGGGACAGCAGGTGCGGCTAAAGTTCAGTTTGCTCAAGCGGTGTCAGATGGAACCGCGACGATACTTCACGGCGGTTCTTATCTAAGGGCTAAGCGTGTGGCGCAGTAGAAGCGCGTTAGATGATGACCTTGCAAAGATATCCGCATCCACTCAGCTGGAATACTCTATTCAATAGCCTCAAGTCTGTCATTCATTTGCTCTATACTCTCTCGGAAATGTTTCCAAGTATGATCCGCAGGGTCACTAACCTGGCGTATCGACTATGTCCTGGGCTCGCCGACCTTACGGTTCGTTAGTGCTGATATACCAAAGACCATGACTTCGGATCGTTTGCCGATATTGCCGATTATCGAGTAAATGGCTATTTGTTAACTGGTGTGGATCCATGACTGTTAACGGCCGGTACCCTGAAAAGAGTTTTGTCACCAATGAAGTGTGCCGTGAGATTGCGTATGTCTTAAGCGGTACGGCTCCGTGGCTAAACGCGATGGTAGCGAACAACACCTAACAAAGGGCGATGCGGTACTGATTGAACCAGGCGAAGTATTTTACTGGCAAGGTGACCAACTAGAGATGCTCATGCCGTGTTCGCCCGCCTTTTACCCTGAGCAGCATAAGGAAGTAGATTAGTAACGTGCATGGCAGTATGAGAGCCACGATGAACGGAAATATTCATATTGGCGAACAAAAAGTATGCGTTTTGGCTGCTTAGCCTTTATCGCTGCCGGCGTGCATCGCCAAAATCTCGTCGACCCGGGCCACAATGGCGTTCGGTTCAACATTGGATTTAACGAGCACATCTTCGACGCCTTCGCGGATGACTTTTTGGGCGTCGTCGGCGGTCGCTAAGTTGGTGAGCACGACGATAGGAATTTTACAAAGTTTGGGGTCTTTTTTGACCTTGTCGATCAGCTGGAAGCCGTCCATTTTGGGCATGAGCAAGTCCACAAGGGCGATATCTGGCAGGTTGCTCTTGAGCTTGGCGAGGGCTTCTAAGCCGTCAGCGGCAGTGTCAACTTGGTAGCCGGAGGCCTCAAACTTGAGGGTATAAATCTTGCGGTATGGCAGGTCGTCTTCTACGAGTAATACTTTTTTCATGGTGGTTTCTCCTATCTTATGCTTTCTCTAGTGACTTTTTGACTACCTTGGCCCGCGGGGTTCCGGCGAGCGGCAAGCTAAACGCAAAGGTGGTACCTTTTCCGACGGCCGAGGACTTGATCCACAGTTCGCCGCCGAGCGTTTCTATGGTCATTTTAGCAATGTATAGGCCAAGTCCGGTACCGGCGGGCTTGCCTGCTTCTTGGGCGCTGAGCTGCTGGAATTTGTTGAAGAGCTTTGGCCACTCCTCGTGAGGGATACCAATGCCGGTGTCTTTGACTTCTACGATCATCTTGTCTTTTTGGACGTGCGCGGTAATGGTGATGCCGTCGTGGGCAGTAAACTTGACGGCGTTGCCTACTAGGTTGGTAATAGCGCCTTTTACTTTTTCGAGGTCGCCCTGCACCAGCGTGCCTTCTTTGGCGGTGGCAGCGATGGTTATTCCTCGCTCGTGGCACAGTGGCTGGTATTCACTGACAATCTCGTCCAGGGTTTTTTTGATGTCAAAGTCACTAATCTGGGTCTTCATGCGGCCGGTTTCGAGCCGGTTGACGTCAAGTAAATCATTTACTAGGTCGACAAGCCGAATGGTCGAAGTGCGGATGTCGGTGAGCGGATCCTTAAGGCGTTTGTTGACCGGGCCGTAGTCACCACCCAGGATCATGGAGGCGTAGGCGCGGATGGCGCCCATTGGCGTGCGCAGCTCGTGCGAGGCGATGGACAAAAACTCATCTTTGGTGCGCTCCAGCTGCTTTTCGTGGGTGACATCGCGGCAGACGACGACAGCGCCCAGGATGGCACGGTTTTTATCGAGTACTGGAGTAATTTTGAGGGCGACGGGCAGCATGGTGTCTTCTTTGGTGTGCAGCAGCGCGTACAGCGTCTTGCTGCTGATCTTGCGCTTGAGCACGAGTGGCAAGATGTCGCCCAGGGGTTTCTGAGTATGCTCGTCATGCAGCTTGAGGACGCTGGTATAGTGCCGGCCAATGGCTTCGTGCGGCAGATATTTGCTGACTTTTTGGGCGGCCTGGTTAAAGAGCACAATGGTGCCGCTGGGGTTCACGACAACCACACCGTCGCCAATGCTCGACAACACGGCCTGGTTTTTGTGCTGGGTGTCGATGGCCAGGTTGCGTTCGGCGCGGAGGCTTTGGGTCATCTTGGCAGCGAGTATGCGGGCCCGGTCGCGGGATGAACTCAGGCTAAAGGTAAAGGCGCCGAGCAAGATGCTGATCGTGATGCCGCCGTACAGCGTGGTGGCAGCCAATGGGTTGTTGGTGCTGGCCTCGTAACCTGGCAGGCTGGAGTAGCGCAAGACAAACGTGCGGTCGGCGACTTGAATGGCGTGGGCTGAGGAGAAATGTGGCTGGTAATCACTACCAAGGCCATGTGTGTCATCGGTGGCGTATACGCGGTTGGCAGTGCTGATAGCGTCAGGGTTGTCGGTGTCAAAGAGTTCAATATTGAGGCCAAAGGTTTGTTCACCCAAGGTGGACTGCATAAAGTCGGTCATACGCAGCGGCATGTACACAAAGCCCTGCAGTGCACTGCGCCGCTGGTCGATGGTGGCGTGCGGCATGCCCTTTTTGTACACTGGCACATAGATAAGCGTGCCAGCTTGTGGGTCGGCACTAGCTTCTTGTACGAGCGTGACATGGTGCGACATCGCCGGTTGGCCAGAGTCGCGGGCTGCGTCCATGGCCTCGCGCCGGGTGGGCTCGGAATACATGTCATACCCGAAGGCACGCTGGTTAATGGCGTCAAATGGCTCTAGATAAATAATTGCGCTGTACATTGGCCGGCTGCCTGCTGGGGTGGTGGTGTAGGTTGGGAATCCTTCGCTGCGGATTTGGGCTTCGACCGCCGCTTTTTGTGCAGCCGGAAAGACAATGGTGTAGCCCATGCCCAAAACTCCTGGGTAGTTCTCGCGGAGCTGCACGGTATTCACAAAGGTTATCCATTCGGCGCGGGTCACGTTGTCTGAGGCGGCAAACAAGGCACTGCCACTGCGCAGCGCCTTGATGTACGAGCTGAACTCGTTATTGACGCTGGCCTGGATACTGCTGGTATCGCTTTGGAATTGGATGTTGTTTTTACGCTCGGTGCTGGTGGTCACCTGCTGCCGGACAACACCAGTAAAGGTTAACGTCAAGGCGATGAGTATCAGGCTGTAACGGATGCTGGGGCTGAGAGCGGCCGCAATACGCGTTGCCGGCCACGTCGGCTGTGATGCGAAGACCGTAATAACCAGCAAAAGAATGGCAATTGCTGAGGTAAGCGCCATAGCATTGAACCAGCGTAGCGAATGGAGGTAATCCAGGTTAAATGCATACCCAGCTATGGCTGCTAGCGCCGGCACTAAGGCGATGAGCAACAAGAGCCTTGCTAGGCGGCTGACCGGGCGTCGCTGTTTGAAGTGAGTTAAAAGCATCGCTAAAGAAACACTCAGGAGGCCGATTTCGGTGGCTGGTGATATCTCGGCGATTGGCTGCAGCCCCCACCCAATCAGCCAGGCGTCAAGGTGATGGCCTTGGCCGAAGTACTGACAAAAGTACAGGATTGGCAAGGCAATCGCTAGCCCTAGCAGTGCGAGTGATGCGACACGGAGCTTGCGCCGGACTTTGGTGCTGTGCGCTGCCATAAGGGTACTTGCGGACAGCATAATAAGCACAACGGTGTTTATCGGATGCGTACTCGCAAATGACAAACTGGGGCGCAGGAGTGCGGGCCGCTGAATCAGCCAGACGCTGAGGATCATCAGGCCAATAAGGCCGACAAGTAGCGCGAGCGTGCGGATAACCACTTGCCGAGGGTGCCTTGGTTTCCAACGCGTTGACCACAAGATACTTAACCAGGCGACGAACAGTACGACGGCACTGATCCAAAAAGCGACCGGCAGCCAGACATTGATGTATTCCTGGCGCACCCGAAGCGCCTCAGCTTTTTGCACCTGGGCGACAATGGAATCAAAGGTGTACTGGTCGCTGTGCTGACTCCAGGGGTTGACGGTCTTTTTGGTTGCCATGTCATACAGGTAGTTGGTGGCCTGGCCTTCGTACTTCACCAGATAACCAGTGGTGGGTTCAAACCATACCCGCATTACGACATCACCGCGTGCGCCTTCCGTCGTGCCAATGGCTGGTGCGGCGCCAGTGAGGTCCTGCGTTTCGTCGGCAGTAAAGCGGGCTTCGTACAGATAGGTTTGCAGGCCGAGGACGTCTTCGGTATCGACATAGTGCAGCTCGATAGGTGTGTCATATTCGACGTGCCAATAGGTAATATCTTGTTTATGCAAATTGCGCGGCGCAAACAAGTAGCCGTTGCGGCTTAGATTGCCACCGGGAACGTACTGGCCGCTCTGGCGGTTAATGGCATACGTCTCGCTGCGATTGAGGTCGGTATTGGTGTTGCTGGGGAATGTCTCGAAGCTGTTTTTGATGTACAGCGTGTCGCCTTTTACCGCAGTCGTTTTGTACGAGAATGTGACGTTGTTGGTTTGGACACCTTGGTAGCCGGTTGTCTCGCTGTAATAATTGTTGCGCGAAACGACATTGGCGGTATACGAAAAATTGGTTGGGTATCCGATCAGGATGGGAATGAGGGCGACGTGCCAGAGCGTGGCAAAAGCAGTTACGAGAATAAACAGCCCTAAGAAAATATTCCCCTGAATCGTAGGGTTGAGTCTGTTGTGTTTGACTAGTTGTATGGCAGCCTGGAAAAAGCGTCGGATGGAGCGGCCCATATGTATCAATATAGTACAAAATGCAACATTCGACTATCCCGCTTATGCTTATAGTTGTACAATTTATATAAGCTGAGCTGCAAGCATATATAGCCCGAGGTTCCCTATGTACCCAAGTGTCCCCGAACTCAGACAGATACTCCTGGATGAGCACTACATTACTACCGACGATAGCAAAGCCGCTGAGACGACGGCTCGAAACAGCATAGATTACATTGAACGGCTGATTAGTTTGGAGGCGCTCACGAAGCCTCTGCTAGGCCATGCTTTGGCCGAACATTACAACATACCTTTTGTTGACCTTGCTATTAACCCGCCCCAAAAACAAATCGCCCTGCAACTGCCCGAAGAAGCCGCCCGCCAGTACCGCGTGATCTTGATCGCTCAAGATGGTACGTCGGCGACGTTGGCTACGGATGCACCTGCAGGACTCGATAAGCTGGCCTTGGCTGCCCTACTCCACAAGCATGACGTGGCGCTTCGCTATGCCCTGCCCGAGCAGCTCGATGAACAGCTTCTTATGTACGAGCGGCCGCTGCAAACACGTTTTTCAGAGATTATTACCACGGGTTCGCGGGTCGCGCCCGGCCTGGTAAACGAAATTATTAAAGATGCGCTGGGCTACGGCGCCTCCGACATTCACTTTGAGCCGCAGACCGACGGTGTGCTGGTGCGTTTTCGGGTTGATGGTAATTTGCACGACGCTGGCCGCCTGCCGCTGGAGTATTACGAAAATGTCTTGAACCGCCTGAAGGTTGAAAGCGGCATGCGCATCGACGAACATTTGGCCGCCCAAGACGGTGCCCTGCAGTTTACGATGAATGGCCGTGTTGTCGACATGCGTGTGTCGCTGGTGCCGACGGTTGAGGGCGAAAAGGTTGCCATCCGCGCGCTCGGCTCATACGTACAAAGCTTTACCCTGACCGATATTGGGCTGAGCAGCAGCCAACAGGCGACGCTCGAAACCTATGTGTCGCGGCCGTTTGGTATGGTGCTGGCTGTCGGGCCGACGGGCTCGGGCAAGACTACGACGCTGTACAGCGTGGTCAAAATGCTCAACAAACCAAGTGTCAACATTACTAGTATTGAGGACCCGGTGGAGTATAAAGTCCGCGGCGTAAACCAAATTCCGGTGCGTGAGCAGACGGGTATGACCTTTGCGCGGGGGCTACGCTCAATCGTGCGACAAGACCCGAACATTATTTTTGTGGGTGAGATTCGTGACCAAGAAACGGCTGAGGTGTCGGTGAACGCAGCGCTGACCGGCCATTTGCTGCTATCTACCTTTCATGCCAACGACGCGGCTTCGGCTATTGTGCGGCTTATCGAGATGGGTATCGAGCCGTTCTTGCTGGCCTCGACACTTGAGCTTGTTATCGCGCAGCGCTTAGTGCGCAAAATCTGTATGCGTTGCCGATCAAGTGTGCCTGTCGAAACGGTCTTACGGGCGTTGCCCTATCGGCATCCAGCGCTTATTGCCCCCTATTTTGCCCGTTCTGACACAGTGTACGCAGGTAAAGGTTGCACCGCCTGCAACGGCACCGGCTATGCTGGGCGTACTGCCCTGTTCGAGTTTATCGGCATTACCCCTGCCATGCAGGATCTGATCGCCCGCAGCCCGTCGATTAGCGACATCGCGGCGCTGGCCCGGCAGCACGGCGAGTCTACGATGTTTGAAGACGGCATAACCAAGGTCAAAAGCGGCTTAACTACCATCGAAGAGGTACTTCGGGTGGTTGAGCCTGCGCCAAAACGGACGTAGCATGGAACGCGACGAAGAGCATATTTTGGCTGAACTCGCACTGCTCTTAAAGGCTGGCGTGCCGGTTGGTAAAACATTCATGGCCCTGCAAGACGCTACGCGCTCATCGCGCACCAAACGTACGCTGCGCCGTATGGCTCAGGATGTCGATGAAGGCACGCCCTTGTGGCGAGTGCTTGAGCGCAGTAGGCTGATCAGCAGTGGTGCCCTGGCGCTCATTAAGCTGGGTGAAAAGTCGGGTAACTTGGCCGAAAACCTAGCCTTAGCAGCCCGCCAAGAAGAAAAACAGCGATTGTTTCGCGCTCGGGTGCGCTCGGCCCTGTTGTATCCGGCGTTTGTGCTGACGGTCACCGTGGTGGTAGCCTCGGGTATTACCTGGTATTTACTGCCGCGCCTGGCGCAGATGTTTACCCAAATGGGCACGAACCTCCCCTGGGAATCACGGCTGTTTGTGAGCGCTGGGCATTATTTGAGCGGCCATGGCTGGGTGATACCGGCTACAGTTGCCGTGCTGGCGCTGGCAGTGTATGCGATGTTCTTTGCGCCGCGGACGCGGTTTACTGGCCAGGCGGTACTATTTGCCTTGCCCGGCATCGCCCGGATGCTGCGCGAGATCGAGGTCGCCCGGTTTGGCTATTTGCTCGGAACATTGCTTAAGGCAGGCATGAGCGTCACCGAGGCACTTGATTTGCTGGCATCGTCAACCACACTGCGTCGTTACCAAAGGCTGTACAGTCAGCTACGCGGCGCCTTTGACGAGGGGTATGGCTTTAATGCCAGCCTGCCAAAACACGCCTCCTCTTATCTGTTGCCACAATCCGTCCAACAGATGATCATCGCTGGTGAAAAGTCTGGTGCCTTGCCCGAAACGCTGTTGCATATTAGTGAGGTATACCAGCAAAAGGCGGATGTTTCGACCCAAAATGTCGAGACGATTATTGAACCTGCCTTGCTCATATTGGTATGGATGGCCGTGCTGGCGGTGGCTGTTGCCGTGATCGTGCCGGTGTATAGCCTGGTAAGCGGCCTGGGAGGTTAGCGTGCGCAGTAGTTCGGGATTCACACTGCTTGAGGCACTTCTGTCGATGGCGATAATCGCGGTGCTCGCTGGTGTGTCGCTGCCGTTTTACCTGTCGTTTCAAACGACGAATGACCT
>DATCYV010000063.1:0-9069 GCA_036526215.1 Saccharimonadales bacterium (SeqCode) | reverse complement strand
CACTTCGACAGTATTAGGCAGGATATCTGCGTCGAAGTCCCACACGTGTTTGATAATGCCGTCTTTGGTGAGAAGTTTGCCCGCATTGCGCAGCATGTACTCGAGCAGTGCAAATTCGCGGCGCGAAAGATTAATTGGCGTACTGGCACGCATAACCTCGTACGAAACCGTATCCAGAATAAGGTCACCATAACTGAGCGTCGTACCAATGGCGTCTTGCGGCCGGCGCAAAAGCGCGCGGATACGGGCCAATAGCTCTTCGAAGGCAAATGGCTTGGGCAGATAATCGTCGGCGCCAGCATTTAAGCCGGCAACACGATCGCGGACTTCGTCTTTGGCAGTGAGTAGCAGAATGGGCATATGCTTGCCTTCTTTTCTGATTTCGCGGCAGACATCGACACCTTCCATACTGCCGGGCAACATGCGATCTAAAATGATCAGGTCGTAGTCTTCTGCCAAGGCCGCCCCCAGGCCAGCGTCTGCGTCGTATTCGGCATCTACGGCAAAGGACTCTTGCTCAAGACCCTGCTTAATTGCCGTTGATATTTTGTGATCGTCTTCTACTAACAAAATCCTCATCTTACGCCTCATTATATACCTACTTTCTGAGGGTAAACTGAGTGAAGCCATGCAGATTTTCAGAAAGATCACAGTACGAGCAAGTATTATAGAAGCATGGGACGTCACGCGTTTTCACTACTTGCCTGTATCGTAGTTACGACCGCCGGTACGGTAGGACTTAACATTTGGCAAAATCACACAGCCCGCACCATTTCGTACGCCTCTGGGCGTGTCGCCAGCCCGGCAGCTACCACCACTAAACAAACAGCCAAACCCATGACCAGTCAAGCGCTTGCCGACATTCAAACGATTATTGCCAATAACAGCAACCTCGACATGAGCGTATCGCTCACCGACCTGGCAAGCGGCAAAAGCTACACCTACGGCGACACGGCCAGCTTTAACGCCGCTAGTATTATTAAGCTGATTACAGCCGTCACCTATCTGCACCTGGTAGAACAAGGCCAAGCCTCGCTCTATGATGACATGGGCGGTGTAACAGTTCAAAGCCAGCTACAAAGCATGATAGTCGATAGCGACAATGACGCCTGGGCCAACCTAGAAGGTGCCGTCACGCTGCAGGCTCAGCAGTCTTTTGCCGAATTGCTCGGCTTAAGCTCGTACGATGCCAGCAGCAATGCCATTACCAGCAGTGACACTGCCTTGCTACTTGCCAAACTGTGGCAGGGCAAGGTACTCAACACCGTTCATACCCAGCAGTTATTGTCGTGGATGGAGCAAGCAAATTACCGGGATTTTATTGTAACGGCTGTGCCATCGAGTGTTACCGTATATCATAAAGTCGGCATTCTGGACGACCGGCTGCATGACGCCGCCATCATCAAAAAAGGGAACCATGCATACGTTCTAGTGATATTTTCCAGAGATACCTCTGGATTATACGACTACAGCCAAGGATCGGCGATGTTTGGCGACATTACTAAAGATAGCCTCCGCGCAGTCTACACTCGCTAGCCCTCAAAACTCGCGCCGTTTTTGCCTATAGCTCGAGCGGCACAACCATCCATCAATCTTGCAATAAACGCATATAATCAGAGCGCGCGTAAAGCACATGGACAATATGGGCAGCGTCTTCGTCATGACGATAAATTACGAGGTAGTTGTCCACAACAAGATGCTTATAGCCCTGCAGGCGTCCATCCAGGGCCGTCATGCTAGCGCCCATACCCGGAAAGCCATCAAGCTGCTGCATGCGCTGCAATATTTTCTGAACTATATTTTGCGCTGCTTTAGGGTTTGCTAAATCGTCGTGAATGTATGAAAACGGAAGTGTAGTTACGTAGATCCGAGATTGGTAAGATTGTAGGCGTACTAGTTTCCCTCGTTTATGTATCTGAAGCACTATTAACGCGTTAATACAGCAACGCATAATGCATAGTTAAGGCAGATTTGGAACGATGCGGGGTTGTAGCCGCCGAGATGGGCGGAAGCTGCAACTCATATTGCAAGCCTCGTTATCCAAACTTAAGGAGTAAAGTTTGACACTAACCTACATAACCGCTATAATTCTAACTACAAATAGGCCTGTCTTACTTGAAAGTCGGCTCCATGCCGTCGCGGGGTATCCCGCTTAGAGTATGTACGGGCCTTTTTAGGTCTCTACTTCTTTAATGTGGTTATCCTTTGTCAAGGGGTGTTTTGGAGTATAGTAATTGCCCCATTTAGCATAGTGATCAACGTCATATAGATCGAGTACCAGCGGCACTTTGTCCTTGATGCTTTCGTAGAATCGCGTTTCACCCTTTTCGAACACACGCTGTACTGACCAAAGGCCATAGTCTACAACTGCCAGTAGCAGTTCTTGGTTGTACGGCTGCACGTTAAAGGCGATCTTTGCTCGATATTCACCTTTATTTTTCTTTTGGTGACACTCATGAGCTTTGAGCAAGGCGCTCTCAAGGTTCTGTATGCGAGTAACACTGGCGCGATCAGCGATGTTTAGTACGAGTTTGTCGTAGTTGGCCTTGTCCTTGAGGAGATGCGAAAGCAAATCTGCATAAAACTCCTTCTCTTGGGAATTGTGCTTATTAACAAACCGCGTAGTTTTCTTGCGGCCAACAACGACCTGCAAGGAATAGTCGATCTTGCCACGCAGAAACTCGAAGAATTTGGAGCGCAGTTCGGGCGGATCATCCTTGGCATGGAGAAACATGCCGTCTTTATCCATACGCTTTTTGATGCTTGGGATTTCATTAAACAGTGGGTCGGCGCAAATCTCGTATACAAATTGCTGGATGAGCCTACGTACGTCAGGTAGTGGCTGTTTTATATGCACCATGCCCAGCATAAATACATTGGAAACGCCATCAGTGCCAAGCAGATCTACTTTGCCTTTGCCGAAGAATGTCATGTCACCCGCTTCGTCGATAAAGCGGTGGTAGTCGTGTGTAGTCGGTTTGTCTTTTGGCTGTGATTGTTTTGCCATTGCTTTCAACTATACCACCTGCTGAGCGGGCTGGAGAGGTTTATTCTGGTGTTAGCCGGTGGCTATATAGCCGCCAATATGGGCGGGTCAGAGCCGCAGACCCTCAATGACAGTCCGGGCCATCTCGGCGTACCCGGCGTCAGTCAGGTGCACGGTCAGGGCGTCGGTGTCGTAGCCGAGCCCAAGGGCATCCAAGGACGACCAAGAAATGAGGCGGTCACTCATGTCGACTAGCGGCACGTCATTCGCGTCGGCTAGGGCGTAGGCGCCCTGGAGAACTGCGGCTACGGGCCGAGCGGCGGCGGTCGGTGGCTCGCCGATGAGCACGGTGTCTGAACCGAGGGTGTTGATTGCGGTAACTAGGGTCTGGACGGTCGTCTGGAAGCCAGATGCTGTCTGCCCGACACCATCATTGGTACCCAATTCCACGAACGTCAGATTGGGGCTGATCGCGTAGGAGGCATTCGCGGGAGTTCCTCCCCGAAGCAAAGCCATCGGGGAGTAGCTGTTCGCGGTGACCACCCCACCCGACGTCATACCACCGACGCCTAGGTTATGCACAACGACGCCGCTGGTCTTCTTGAAGGTCACGCCAGCAATGTAGATCGGGTGGGTGCCGTCAGTGCCGACCTTGGGAGTGATTACGACCGTATGAGTGGCGCTAGCCAGACCAGAGACGGTCACCTTGCGAAGCAGACCGGTGTTCGTGGGGGTGACGTCAGTCTGAGCCACGCCGTCGATCGTCCAGGCAAACCCGAAGGTGAAGTAATCGACGTAGTAAACCTCGACGATGGTCGATGTCTTGGTGTCGGCAAAGGTCAGGCTGCCTCCGGTGCTAGTACCCTGGACCAGGTTGGTGGTGGAGGCCCCGAACGCGGACCACCCAGCGCCGAGGGTGACCCGAGCATCAGTGGTAGCGCCAAGGTTGGACTGTGCAGCGATGAATCCGCTGCCGCCATCCGGGTACCCCTTCGCCACGAGCATGGCATGTAGGCGAGAGGGCCATGATCCGACCTTGGTGACAGCCCCGGTGCCCGCGCTGAGGCTGGTGCCCACGCACGCGATCTCCAGTAGGCCGGTTCCAGCCCATGCTTTTGCCGCGGCCGCGCGGGTCCGTTTCAGATTAGTTGGCTTCACGTTGTAGGTCGAAGCCGAAGGCAGCCAAATTCCGGCCGGGATAGCATTGGCCGCCAACGCGGCGTTTGCCGGCTTCTGCACCACGGCATACGCCCCCGTAAACGCACTATCTGCCGCTAGTGTTGCCGGTGTCATCGTAGCCGCAGTCCCAAGCCCTAGGTTTGTTCTAGCTGTGCCTGCTGTTACGTCACTTAGGTTGTTACTTGCTTGTAGTGAACCATCTGCTTTGGTAAGGCTAGCTTGAGTAGTAGCGTCTAGGTCGGTTTTGGGTATGCCGGTGCCTGGTTTGGTGTACTTGCCTGCAACAGCGGCAAGTGAGGTCTGGGCACTGGCATCCAGCTTGGTGGCAGGCAGAGCATTATCTGCAACTTGGGCTGCGCCGACTGAGCCGGCTTTCAGACTGCCATCAGTGTTGTGGGCTTGGGCGAGGTAGTCATTGAGGATACTGCCCCAGGTGCCGTTGTCTTGGCCGGGTGTTGGTAGTCGTGACATAAGGGTTGTTTCTACTCCTTCTACTATGTTTCCTGCTTTGGGTTCAGGGTGCTCTATATGCTAGTGGTTATTGTAGGGCAATATAGCCCCCCCCCGCAAGTGTTGGGGGGTGGGAGCGGGAGAGTTTGTGGAGCTGAGGCGTAAGCTGGCCTTGCCTAATACTCTAGGTGTTGTGGTGGTAAAATGGTGGCAAAACTCCTATAATAGGATGAATCTTATGTTACCCGCACAACACTACTCTGCTTTATTGCATTTGCTTCGCCAACAGCTCGAAGCAGCCAATGCGCGCGACGATACGGTCCGCGCCCAAAACCAGGCTGGTGCATTAATTCAGGTGTCGGGCGCAGGCAAAACTATATCGAGCGCCTACGAGCAACTTCGAAATGCGGCCGAGTACACCGAGGAACACCTCTTGTTGCAACGTGCCATCCGCCGCTTTTACAACCGTAATTTTACCTTCTTTAACCGCAAGCACCACTATATTGGCACGATTGGCGAGGAGCTTATTGTCGAGCTGACTCAAGCTGGTTACCTTCGCAACAACTCCTTTAGCCTTGAGACCGCTGCCAAGATTAGTCGCTCTGCCAACGAATACATGCAAACGTATCGTGATCTGCGTGAGGCCCGCGTCTCTCGCGAAGAAGCCACTGATTGGGTACTCTCGCTCCTGTCGGTCGAAACCGAAGGAATCCTTAACCCGCACAGCCAGTACACTGCACTCGCCTACTGTGCCTACCAGCATTATTTGCAGCTGCTGCGCCGTGAACTATTCGTAACCACGCGTCAAGAAAACGAAGAGTATGACCTATGTCTGTACATTGCAGTGCATCAGGCACTACTCAAATCGGATATCTCGATCGTGCGCCACGACCTCATGAATATGTACCGCGTATCACCCCAGCGGCTGCAGGAGTTCATCCACTTTAACCGCAATGTTACCAAGCTCTACACGCTGCGCTTTACGCACCGGCTCAAGCGCGCCATCGGACGCTATGGTGCAGCTATGCGCATCCTTAAAAGCATGGCCGACGAGCGTAATGATCTGCCTGAGCTAATGCAGTCCCGCGAACAGTTCCTTGGCGCCTTCGATCACCAGATCAATAAAGAGTACAAGCAAATTCATCGCCGGGTAAACCGCGGCATCATCAAAAGTATTATTTTCATTTTTATCACTAAGGTGATTATTGGAGTCGGCATCGAGGTGCCATATGACCTCGTTATGGTTGGGACAGTCTCGTACCTACCACTGGCTATAAACCTGCTCTTTCCGCCGCTCTACATGGCCAGCCTCAAGCTTGGGCTTAAGGCGCCGTCGCTCGGCAATGCTCATAACCTGCATGAATATATAGATAAAGCCCTGTACAGCGACGAGTTGCCAGCAACCATTAGTCTTAGAGACACCCGAAAGCGAACAGTATCACTGTTTGCCAAGCTGCTCTACACGGTGCTGTTTTTCGTTCCGTTCTCTATCGCAGTATACGTTTTGTACCTACTGCACTT
The DNA here is from genome assembly GCA_036526215.1 of Saccharimonadales bacterium (SeqCode). Classification (GTDB taxonomy): domain Bacteria; phylum Patescibacteriota; class Saccharimonadia; order Saccharimonadales; family UBA4665; genus JARIHD01. The sequence continues at coordinate 2,933 of DATCYV010000063.1, read as the reverse complement.
CAACTTTGTCCAGATGGGCATCTTCTTTATCTTTTTGTCGACTGCCAGCTTCTTTGGCTTCCGCTTGAGTAGCATGATCCGCGAGCTTGAGCTTGCCAGCCACCAATCAAATATGTTGTCGGTGCTGCGCGACTTCTTTTACCTGCCATTTATTCTGGTTGGGCAGTGGCTCTCGAGCAAATACGCCAAGATCAATGCGGTAGCGTACTTTTTGGATATTGCTATCGAGCTGCCCCTCAAGACCGTACTGCGCCTGATCCGCCAATGGACTCGGTTCTTGAACGAAAAACACGACGAGTTATATTAAAACTAAATCTACGTAAAAAATACCCCGCTCGTAGGAACGGGGTATTTTTGGTGTTGCTACCGATTAGTAGCGGTTGTCGCGGCCACCGCGGAAACCACCGCCGTTACCGCCACGGTTACCACCGCCGAATGAACGATTCTCGCGCTTTTCTTGTGGGCGAGCTTCGTTTACGGCAATCTGACGACCATCGAGTTCTTTGCCGTCGAGCTGCGCGATAGCAGCCTTAGCTTCATCGTCGGTGCTCATTTCGACGAAACCAAAGCCTTTTGAGCGGCCGGAATCGCGGTCCATGATTACTTTTGCTGAAACGACTGTACCGGCCTGAGCGAAAAACTCCTCAAGGCTGGCGTCGGTAGTATTGTAGGATAGTGAACCTACAAACAGTTTTGTTGACATGCAACTTTCCTCTTACTGCGTGCGAAAGAGGTAAGCTGGTCATATACATTTTCCAGTTAGCTGCTCCTCAAACGAACTTATCTTGTTAACTCTAGAACGGACTAATAATGTACTTAGCAGCTTATTTCTAGTAAGTGTATAGTAACACATTGGTCTGCAATCACAAATCACGTTTCATACGCCATGCACAACAATAGGCCGAAGGTACGATAAGAGGTAGGTTGATCCGGTCACCACAGCCACTGGTTCTGATCGCCGAAGAAGTGCTTTGTACGCCGCCTCTTGGTCGGCAATAATCTCACATGATATGCCCGCTTTTTGACAGGCCGCTACTAGTTCGTCTGTATTGCGTCCAGTATGATGTTTGGTGCCTGGCGGCAGGTCGGTAATGATTACATGGCTTGCGATTGGTACGAGCTCGGCCAGCATGTCGTCAATGTTCCTGCCCGGCGTCTCGGCAAATGCCAGCAATAGCGCTGGGCGCTGACCCGGGAACTGCTCTTGCAAACTCAGCACCAGGCCATGCAATTTTTGCACATTATGAGCGTTATCCAAGACGACCTGCTTGCTCTGCCGAGTAAACAATTCCATGCGACCAGGGATATGCACGCGGGCCGCCGCTTTGATATCCGCAGCCAAGAGCGGCAGATCACCGGCCCTTGCCAAGGCAAAGTTCACAACCTCGCGTGCCAAGCTAAAATTCCGCCGCTGATAGTGCGGCAAAAATGCGGGCGCATCGCCCTGCTCCACTACATGCAGATCGCCTTGCTTGTGCGCAGTTTGCTGCTTGATGACCGCCACTACACCGCTATCTTGCGAGTGACAAAAGACGGCATTATGCAGATGAATAATCCCTGCTTTGTGCCCGGCAATATCGGGCAGCGTATTGCCCAGCACATGCACGTGGTCGAGGCCGATGTCGGTGATTACGCAGATTTTATCCTCGCGCGAGGCAACGTTGGTCGCATCAAGCAAGCCGCCCATGCCAGTCTCGGCCACTACATAATCGACACGCTGGCGCACGAACTCCCAATATGCAAAGCCATATAAAATCTCGGCATAGGTAAGCGTAATGCCGCTCTGCCTCATAAGGTCTAAAAAGATGGTTAGCTCGCTACAAAACTCTTGCTCTGGCAAAGGCGTCAAATTAACCTGCACCCGTTCGTTAATCTGCTCAATGTGCGGCGAGATCATGAGCCCAACCCGCTTGCCCGCCCTTTGAAGCAGCGAGGCAATGTAATACGCCGTCGAAGTCTTGCCCGAAGTGCCCGCAACATGGATAACCTTTACTTGGTTTTGCGGATTGCCGATAGTCTCCATAAACTGCTCGATATATTCGAGCGTATAGGCGTGGCGGCCCAAGTTAGACGGCCAGTACGGCACAAGTGCCGCTTCGGCAGCCCCAAGACTGGTTATAAGTTGCATGCAGCTATTGTAACGCAAAACGGAAGAGATACTCTTACCCAGACGCCGAAATACCGCTTATGTTTTTTATCTCCGCAGGTTATACTGTTCGTAGACCCTTTTGCCGGTGGAGAAATGAAAAAGCAGCGTCAGGAAATTACCGAGGGCACACCGCCCTCCCGGGAGATTAATGAATCCAAACGGCAGCGCCTTCCTTGGCGCCGTATTGCTGTATTTGGCTTGCTTGGCGTAGCTTTGGTTATTGGCAGTTGGCTGGCGTGTGATCTCACCTTTACCACCTTTACCGTCGGCGGCAAGCAGCTTGCCAGCAGACACTATGACAGTTCACTCAAGCGATCAATCACTGCTGCTGCCGCAAATTACCGGCTTACTTTGGCTTATCCAGACAAAACAACCAAAAGCTATACCTGGGCCGACATGGGGCTATCGGCCGATGCGGCCAGCACCGTCCGTGCACTCAGGCATAAACAGTACACCTGGTCGCATTTTGTGCAGTGGTGGCGACCAATCACTGCGCCCCTACAAGTAAGTGCCAATAAACCCAAGCTAACTGCCTTTGTAAAAAGCAACGCCAGTATTGTGGTGGCGCCGGCACAGAACGCTCAGCTAACCATTGTGAATGGCACCGCCCAGATTGTGTCGGCCGTGCCAGGCAAGCAGTATAGCTTGAGCAATGCCGAGTCGGCCGTCCGGGAGGCTGCCAGCAGTTTAAGCACCCAGCCACTTGCACTGCGGCTCGTGCAACTGCCACCTGCTCGAAATGACGCATCCCTAGCCGCAGCAAAAGCACAACTTACGACCATCT
>DATCYV010000062.1:0-6601 GCA_036526215.1 Saccharimonadales bacterium (SeqCode) | reverse complement strand
ATACAGGGCATCATCTTTTTGCCGGAATTGCGTTTTAAGATAGCAAACCGTGAATACATTTTGTCGCCAAACCTGCGAATTCGTGACGAAACTGCCCGTTCGGTCACCTGCCCGGTTAACTGGCGGCAGCTGGAAGAAATCACCACATAATACCACCTGCACACCACCAAACGGATCCCTATTGTCGCGCACAAACCGCAGCACCTCGTCGACCATATCAAGCCGGTAGTCGTGCAGCATACTAATTTCGTCTATCACCAGCACATTGGCTTTTTTAATGAGATCCTGTCGGGTTTTGCCCATAGATTTCATCATGTGCTTGTCAAAAAAGCTCTGCACGCCAATGCCCGACCACGCATGGATGGTCGTGCCGTTCAAGTGCGTTGCCGCGAGGCCGGTCGTTGCTGTAACCGCCACATTTTTGCCAGCCTTACGCGCACGCTTAATAAACTTATTAAGCACGTACGTCTTACCTGCACCAGCAGCGCCCGTCAAAAGCACGGACTTGCCAGACTCCAATATCGCCAACGCTTCTTCTTGTGTCATTTCCCTCTTACCCTCGGCTGCTGCCGCATTGTAGCAGCATCTCTGGCGCACGTAAAACTATTTTACCGGATATCTCACAGAAGCTCTACGCTTCGTCGTCGCTGCCGCTTGGCTTGAGCGGGCGCTTGCTCTTAATTTCGTAGCGCACACCTGTTAGGTTCGACTCTACGTAGTCATCGTTGATCAGATTCACAAAGCGCACCAAGTCTTTGGGGTTTTCGATGATGATCGCCCCAGTTTCGTCAGTCAGCATCGACACGTCCATTTCTTCGCTGTGGTCAACGATTTGCTCTTGCTTGAGGTCGTCGTTAAACTCGAGCCGCTGCAGCTTGTTCACCAGCTGCTTGTTGCCCTTAACCATGCTGTTTAAGTCTTCGCCTTCGGCAAATACCAGCTTGTAGCGTGAGGTAATCTCTTCGACCATCTTGTCGGCAATTGCCTGCTTTTTAACGTCGTAGCCAAAGAGTGTTTTGAGCTTTGGCTGGCTAAACACAAACAAGTCCTGGCCAATTACCAGCAGCTGGTTGTCGGCTGGCATACGCAGCGCGCCAGCGTCGGTAAACGGCATAAAGACCTTGCCGCTAATCATCCACGAACCCTCGCCCTTCATCATTTGGCTGCGCGGCAGCGCCTTGATCACATAAAACGGATCGGGCATTGCTGGGTGAGTGGCGCGTAGCATCACGGCTTTAATACGCTTGAGGTCGTGCTCTTCCTCAACAAACTGCTGGATTTCAGCCTCTTGGGTGTGTATCCAGTGCATAACTTCGACCAGTTTGTCGACGTTTTCCCAGCGGGTGCGCTGCAGCACGTTGGCTTCGGCCTCGGCGTCTTCAAAGCCGCGGACAACCAGACCTTCGGCAGCCCCCTCAAGCACGTAGTCCAAAATGTTGGTAATAAACAACGGCTGGATCTGCTTGCCCAACTCATCGGTTAGCTTGGCGCGGTACAATACGTTGTTTTTGTTGATCAAAAATAAGTCATATTGCAGTTGGTCTTTGTATTGGTACAAATTGTTTGCCCAGGCAAAGATATCCACTGGCGAATAAGGAATTTCGTTTTCTGCCGACTCGGCAGGCTTGGCTGCAGTCTCTGCCGGAGCTTGGCCGGCCTGCTGTGCAGCCTCGGTTTCTTTTTCTTTGGTTGTTTCGTCTGTGGTTTCTTCGGCTACTGCGCCGGCGTCATCGCTCATTTTTGACCCTCAAAAGATTACTGGTTACCGCCCCACCGCCCGGGTAGCCGCTTGTTTTATAACATAACCACCATTCTACCAGAGTCCGCCTCCGCTAGGGTGGTGTAATTTTAGCGTTTTGCGAGTTGCTGCTCGCGGGCCTTGTTTGCCCAGTGGTCAGCCAGCTCGTTGCCCTCGTGGTTATTGTGGCCGCGCACCCAAATGAGTTTGGCGTTTGACCGGCGGAACAGCGGGCAAACTTCTTTCACAATATCGAGGTTTTTAATTTCTCCCCCGCTTTTCTTCCAGCCCTTGGCTTCCCAGGCGATTGACCACTTGGTAATCACGTTGATCCAAAATTCGCTATCGGTGTATATTTCGCATTCCGCGCCATCCGCATCCTTAAGTGCCGCCATAATGGCCATGCCCTCCATGCGGATATTTGTAGTATCAAAATCGCCGCCCAAAACATGCGGTTTATCTTCTTTAATAACGGCAAAGCCGCCCGTTCCGGGATTGGGCTCGCAGCTGCCATCGGTGTAATACGTAATCATGAGCTCTTATTTTATGCAAGGATGCCGCGTTCGCGCAAGGCCGAACGCAAATTATCGGCGCTGGCAAACAGGTGGCTGGGAATGCCGTATTCTTGTGCTTGGGTTATGTAATCTGCAGCGTCGTCGGTGTAAAACCACTCTTCAAACGGCACCTGCAGCATATCTTCTAGAATCTCGTACACTTCACGGGCGGGCTTCATGTAGGCCGTCGCGCCCGTGGGCAAAATAACGTCAAACAAATCAGCGAGCTCAAGCTCATCCAAAAAGTTATGCAGCGTGTCTGGGCCAGAATTGCTTATGAGCGCAACCTTGTACTTCCCTGTCGCCCGTAGCTCTTTGATAATCGCAACCACTCCATCGTCAACCTGTCGGTCATCCCAGATAACATCGTAAAAATCAAAAACGATTGCTTTTGTTTCGGCCATTACTTAATCTCTCCTGCAAAATGCGTTAAAGGAACAATCGAATCTTCGGTGCCGCCCAGCGCCTTCACACCGCGACCGAAGCTTAGTTGATCGTAGTTTTCCGGCTGCACCTCGTATATGCCAAGCGTGCGCAGCTGAATTGTTTCGGCCTGAGTAAACCGCCAGGTCGCAAGCGCTTTGGCGTCGGACGCATCGGGCATAGACGCCTCGGGGCCATCGAGCCTAATCTGCTCTTGCCCCTTCACCATATTGGCTTCGGCAATTTTACGCGGTGCGATGTCGGCCGTTAGCTGGGTACCAATCTGATAGGTAAATACGTTGAGTTCATCACCAGTCACCGGCTCGCCAGCATGTGCTTTACCGCGCACAACCGATAGCTCTACCAGTAATCCCTGAGGCGTAAGGCCCACAAAAATCGGCAGCACCTCGTTGCCTGCGTTCCAAGCTGCGTCGTAATACGCGTTTATTTGGTTGAGGACATTCTCGAGTAGCTGCACGTTTTTTGCATCCTCCAGCAGCTTTTCGGCCTGCTGCGGCAAGCTGTTTACATTGGCCGCCGTGGCGTCATTCACCGCTATCTGCTTGCCCTTCGCCTGCTGACTCGGGACCGCTATCTTTTTGGGTACTTTGTGCCGTTTTCGTATTGCCATGGTTAAACTATAACATCTGCCGTGTGTAATTCCTCGGCCAGATCGCCAACAACTGCCAACGGCTCCTTAACAACACACAAGCCAGATAGAAGCCCGTGTATAGTCGGTGCCAGTAACAGAAATACGTCACGAATTTCATTCCCGCTTAGAGGGGCTGCTCGTACCTCACCGGCTAATGGCGACGACCGGACCATCCTCATTACATTCGTGCGCATCAAATGCATGGCATCAACCAGCTGTGTAAACGCGGCCTCGGGCATATCCTGCGCCTGGGTACAAAGCACATCAGGGTCAACGCGTAATTGCTCCCCAAATACAACACTTCCCAGATGTGCCGCGCTCAAAGGATATTGTCTGAGCCTTTTTAATACCTTCGCCGGCTTTTCATGTCTATGAAACAGAGAAGTGTTGGCAACATTAATGAGATTGTCGCTACCTTTCGCGGCAGCCAGTACAGGGCTTCTGCTAACCCTCAGAGAGTTATTATGGTAGTCGACGTCTTTGTAATGAAGCTCATCGGCATTATGTGCCAAATACGGGTCAACTCCATCCGCAATAAGTACTCCCCTATCAATATGCTTATGGTCTTCTATTGTGTCATGAAGCGCGTACGTACCAACGACAAGGTATCTCGGTACGCCAGCCTCCCCTGCAACTTCACTAGCTACTGCTGTCCCTGGGATGATATGCCCCTGCATATAATTGAGGCCACACTCAATATCATACATTTGCGGACCATCCGGTCGCCATTGCGGGCCAAGATGATAGACAGCAGCTAGATCAAGCGCGCGATTGAACTGTTGCTCCCAATAACCGACATGCGCTTCGTAAGTCTCTAGGATGTCACTCTCAAGAATTGATCCCGGTCCATCTCGGAACGTGTGTAATTGTTCTATTATAGGGGAGCCTTCGGCCGCTGGCAGTAGCTGTGACGGTAACTGGTCTCTCATGTATTGATATTAGTTTGTTATTTACAAATTTCCACTAGAAATCTTACAGAAAGATCAAATTATATACGGTGCTGGCCGTCTTTACTATATGTAAAATTAATTACGTTTTTATCTCTAGTTATAGTTTATACCGCCTCTGTACAGAACAGCAGCCATTTTTACGGTTTATAGGGGTACGAATTATGGATGTATCAACGTAGTAGTAGGCATACGAGGTATGTTGGGGTTGCCGTACGTCTCAAGCCCAGTGTAATCGGCGCAGCCCCCACCGTTCGCGCCATTAACAAACGCGGCAGCGACCTCGTGGCCAAGGCCAGAGTCTAGCATATTGGCCAAAGTTTGTGCTGCGGGAGTATTGGTTTTATTAGTAATGATGCCAGCGTAGCACGCGAGCGATTCATCGTCTTGAGCATCGGTCTTACCTGCCTCAACGCCTGCCTGGCGGCGCATCGTCATAGCAAGACCAGTGGCACTAGCATAGCCCAAAGCTCGTACCCTGTCGCTTGCGCTACCCTTCTTGCTTAGTTGACCTGCTAAAGTGTTTATCCAGGCAGCCGGGAGGAGTGCGGTACTATTTACCTCGCAATAGACCGGGCGCCGATCAGCGCTCCGCACGGTCAAACCGCCGTTGTCGGCACACGTAGCGGAATTGTCGCCTGTAACAACTTCTACCTGCGCACCATCAAGCCCTATAGAACCAGCCCTCTCTACTGTGCTTTGAATGATGGTCATATCAACATCAGAGAGTGTGCTTTCGGCACGCGCAATGGTCACCGACGAGCTAGCCGCTGGCTTGGCTTCGGCACTAACCTGCTCTGCTCCGCCGCAACCCGACAAGTTAGCTGCGAGCAGTGCTCCCGCCAAGCCAAGCCCTACCCCACGTGCAGTTCGTACCTTTGTAGTTCGCCTCTTCATAGAAGATAACTATACCACCTTTCGGCCCAAAAGTAAATCAGTCGTCTACACGAACCATCTTTATACGCGCTGCATGACCGCGAACGATTGCAATACGCGACTTCGGCACGCCCAAATGCACCGCTAGCAGCGCTATAACCGCATCGTTCGCCTTGCCATCCACCGCCCGCTCGCGCACAAACAGCGTCAGCGCGCCGCTGTCATCTTGTTCAATCAGCGGCCCTTTTTTGCTGCCTGGCTTTACGTGAATAACATATTGCATCATGCTGCCATTATTGCACGAGCTGGCTACGTGACAAAGGCATAACAATTATGATAAAATATATAGATGCCCAATTTCGAGCGAGAAGTACATCTGCTTACGCCCTCAACAGGAGGCGGCTACACCCATGAGTACGCCAACCCAGCTTTGCAAAACCAGATTAACGAGACATTAACCGGCTGGCAACGGACAATATTAGAGCGGTTCCCGTCCAACGACGCCGGTCTAGACATCGCGCGCGTTCATAGTTTTATTGGCAGATACGGCCTCAGGGGAGCGACACTCGTGAACACTGATGCGCGCAACATGCCACATGTATACCGAACCGTTTATGATGTAACTGGCATTCAAAGTCGTGGACCATCAGCAGGCATGTACTACGCCGAGATAGATACAGCTTTTGTCGTTCGCGATCCTAAGCTTGAGGCCTACAACGGCCCTGGGTTCACCGAGAGCCTTGGGATACACGAACTGGCACACGGCTCATCTGAATACGCGACGATACGGGCTGCAAGAGGAGAACACGGGTCAACAAGCCTCGTCGCTCCACGAATAGGCCAAAGCATCCTAAAATTTGGTGCAGAGCATATCCCTCCTTTCTTCCTTGAAGAAGGCCTTGCCGAGTATCTGAGTGGGGTATACGTCGCCGAAGACCTTGGCCTACAGGGAGGGTTCAGTGAACTGCCCTGGCCAGTCACATGGGTCAACGACAAGAGTGGCCAATTGCCCTTGCAATCAAGATACAGCTTCCGTCGTTCGCGGCGAGCGAATCAACCAAGCTTCAGCTATTCAGCATTTGCCGCCACGGCCATTGGCTTCATGCAAGCCTCCAACCCACAGCTATTCCCGGCACTGCTACGTGCACGCCATGACGCAGCCGGTCTGAGAGAAGTTGCCAAGATAATCGATGCGTTCCAACCAGGGCTCTATCGTGAATTGCGCGATAGCTACAACGACGAAGAACTATTCAGCTCTGGTCTTCGCCGCGTTATGAGCGCTCTAGACATACCGGCACAGACACGGTAATCAGACTACTTCCCATCTTTAAGCAAAATATCCTAAAAACTATTCTTTACCAGCCGTTTTCACGACTGCTGCAAAATTGTGATCATTCAGCTGGTAGACGAC
>DATCYV010000061.1:0-6448 GCA_036526215.1 Saccharimonadales bacterium (SeqCode) | reverse complement strand
CGTAGTTTGGATCGGTCTTGGATATCATCGATGATCAAGATATACGCATGCATCATTTCGAGAGCCGTAGCCGCCCTGACAATCATTTGCTGGTCCGTGCCGCCGCACATCTCATAGCCGACCATCGCCAAGGCGCCGCGGATGCGCTTACCGCCACAGCCAAGCATAGCCAGGTAGGCTTCGGTAACCAGTGCCGGATATTTACCATAGTGCGAGATTGTTGACTCGCGGACATACTTAGAGTATTCGGCAATATCATTATCGATTGCCACCTTGTAAGCCTTAAGTTGTTCGGCAAAATCCATGCTATTAGTTATGCGGGCTTAAGCCAATTCTTGGATCAAGGCCTTCGTTTTCTCCAGAAAAAGATCAAGATTATTCTCGTTGTTCTCAAAAACCCTGGTCGCGTGCGCCTTAACGTACGAAGTGTTCATCTGAATTTCTTCAGCGATGCCGGGTTGGGGCTCCCACTGTAACGCCTCTTGTCGCTTGAACTCCTCCAGGGTAGTTGGAGCCTCGCCTGTACGCAAGTGCTGCAAAGCCCGCCCGTGACGGACTTCGTCGCTGGCCTCGACCCAGATCATTTCGCCATGATGGCTCAGAATAAAATCAACTTCTATAGGCGCCCGAATGCTCCACAACACCAAACCCTTAAACTGCTCACCCGCCGCTTCCTTTTCGTGAAACTGCCTGAGTGCTTCTTGCAGTATAACGTCAGGCCCCCGGGTCTCACGTAGCCAGTTAGAGGTTTCGGTCATATTGGCCACCGAGATTGGATCCGGCTTGTCTTTGTGTCGTTCGTAGCAAAAGCCCCTGACAATATCACCAAAAGACAAGCCAAAAAATCCTGCCTCGATGAATAGTTCAGCGAGCGTATCCTTGCCACTGCGCGGCAACCCACCGATACCGATAATCTTGGTATTCTTCATAATACTGGTCGTCCTTTACTTAATGTAGTCGTGGAGCTTCTTGGCGTCCTTATGTTTGCGCAGCTTGGCAAGAGCCTTCGCCTCGATCTGGCGGATACGCTCACGGGTCACGCTGAATTCCTGGCCAACTTCTTCCAGCGTATGCTGTTTACCGTCTTCAAGGCCAAAGCGCAGCTTAAGAATTTTTTGCTCGCGCTCGGTGAGCGCGCCAAGCATGCCTTTTACCTGCTCCTTTAGGAGCTGGTTGGTAGCAGATTCTTCCGGAGAGATAGTGTCTTCGTCTTCGATAAAGTCGGCTAGGACCGACTCTTCTTCGTCGTCGCGAATCGAAGCGTCAAGCGACGAGATATCCTGCTTGATCTTCATGATGTGCTCGACCTTGTCGACCTCGATATCCATCGCGGCGGCGATTTCTTCGTTGGTCGGCTCGCGGTTGAGTTCCTGGGTTAAACGACGCTGAGTGCGCAGCAGTTTGTTGATGGTCTCGACCATGTGCACCGGGATGCGGATGGTACGCGCCTGGTCGGCAATTGCCCGGGTGATAGCCTGACGGATCCACCAGGTAGCGTAAGTCGAAAATTTAAACCCGCGGTCTGGGTCAAACTTTTCAACGGCGCGCAAAAGACCGGTATTACCCTCTTGAATCAAGTCCAAAAGATCCAAGCCACGCCCTACATAGCGCTTCGCGATTGAAACCACCAAACGCATGTTGGCTTCGGCCATTTTATCCTTGGCTTCTTGTTCGCCCTGCACAACGCGGCGAGCCAGGTCTAGCTCTTCTTCGGCGCTCAAAAGCGGAATTTTTCCGATTTCGCGCAGGTACAAACGGACTGAGTCATCGGCAATATCATCCAAATAGTGTTGGTCTTCGGTAATGACTTCTTCACCGTCTTCGAGCGTCCATTCGTCACTCATCGAGTCGTCGGGCAGTAACGGCATATCATCATCAAGCGCCGCACCAGTCGTTACCTCAACACCGGCGTCGGCTAGTTCGGCGTACAAGCCATCAAGCATATCAGCATTGTCGGGCGTGTCAGCAATAGCACCGGCAATATCACGCTGATCAATCTTGCCAGCCTTTTTGGCCTTAGCCATGAGGTCATCCTTGGCTCGCTGCATATCTGCAGGTGCATTGGTGGTTACAGGGGTTGCCTTCTTCTTTTCTTTTGGCATACGCACTAATCCCTTCTGTTTATCTTCTCCAAAGGTAAGTCTGTTTTATATGTTATATCTTAGCATGTTTGACTAGAATCAACAATTATTGCCTATATTGAGCGCTATCTTTTGTCGTATTTGCTAAGCAGCTGGTTAAAATACGTGTTCTTCTCACGCAATTTACCGCGTTTCTGCTCGTCATTTTCGCTAAGATACTGATTGGTAATTTCTGGCAGCACTTTCTTTGCGTACGCAACAATCAAGAAAGCTTTGAGCTGGTTAATAATCATCTCGGCCGAGTCGCTCGTAGGGCCCTTCTTTGTTTCGTCTTCGTAAAACGTTAGCAGTTCGGTTTTGTATTCTGCAAGCTCGGCAGTAAGCTTTTCGGACTGCACATCGCGGTGCACTAGGAGCTCAAAAAAATCTTTGGCTTTCTTTTGAGGCAGCATATACGAGTCAAGCGGTCGCGCCTTTGCAATAAACTCCGGATATCTAAGAAGCATCGACAGAAAAATGTTTTGCCTTTCGATGTACACAACATGGGCTCTGTCAACTTCACTCTGATGTTTGTTGGCGTTTTTAAGCTTTCTGAGGGACGCTGGACGCTCAAGTTTCGTTCGGAGCGCATCCTGACTGACGCCAATTATCTGGGTCAGCGCGGCGATGTAGTGCTCTTTTTCTACACTATCTTGCAGCATGTTGACTGTCTTCATGACGATATCGCTGAATTTTTTCTTGCCTTGCGCCGTGCTAATATCAAGCTGTTTTTGGTACTTTGCAATAAGCCAGTCGAGCGCATACTGAGGCTTAGTGATGACGTCACGCCATATGGCTGGGTCCTGTTTAATAAGCTCGTCCGGGTCCTTGCCCGAAGGGATGGTAATAACACTCAAGCCGACGTTGATTTTGCTAGCAAGGGGAATAGCCCGTTCAGTAGCGTTAACACCAGCATTGTCGGCATCAAAACTCAGCCGGATGTCACCCGTAAAGCGGCTGAGCGTCTTGAGCTGCCGCTCGGTTAGCGCCGTTCCCGCCGTAGCCACCACCTGCCGTATACCAGCCTGATGACTGCTAATGACATCCAGGTTCCCTTCGGCAATAACCACAAAACCAGATTTGCGGATAGCCTCTTTTGCCAGATGAAAACCAAAGACATGATTCGATTTGTCGTAGAGCGGCGTTTGCGGCGTATTGATATATTTTGGCGCGTTCGGGTCGTCGCGCAGCAAACGAGCCGTAAAGCCGATTACCCTGCCGTGCTGGTCGGCGAGCGGAATCATAATGCGGCCGCGAAACATGTCGCGCAAGCGGCCCCGATATCGGTCGGTCGCTAAACCGGCGGCTTTGATTTCTTGCGGTGTAAAACCCTTGCCCTTCAGATGCTTCACCAATGCGTCGCCAGATTCTGGGCTATAGCCGATGCGCCACTCAAGCAGCGTCTGGTCACTAAACCGTCGCTTTTGGTGCACATAGTCGTACGCTGACTTGTTTTGCGGCTGGCGCAGTTGGCCATAATAGTAGCGGGTCGCCTCAAGCATAACTTCGTACAACCGCTCTTTTTCTTTGCCGCGCTGGCTATTGCCGCTCGTGCGATACTGTTCAAGATCGATGCCAGCCTTGCGGGCGAGTAGCTCCAGCGCACCCTTAAAATCCAGCCCCTCCATTTCCATCACAAAGCTGAACATGTTGCCGCCCTTGCCCGAACTAAAATCGTGCCATATTTGCTTTTCGGGGCTCACCATAAAGCTTGGGGATTTTTCATTTGCGAAGGGGCTCAGGCCCTTCCAGTTGCGACCCGCGCGCTTGAGCTCGACGTACTCACCAACCACGTCTTCAATACTCAAACGCTGCTTGATTTCCTCTACCGCATCCATCCCCTATATTGTACCCTACCTTACCCCTGTTTGACAGTGGAGTAACAGGCTGTCTAAAGAAGACACTCTACAGGAGGCCCGTACGGACCAGCCTGTGGCGTTTGGCTGGTCCGGCTTCGCGCGGGCCACAACATCTTTAGGCAGCCTGTTACTCCACCGGAAACCGATGGAAACATAAGCAATGTTGTGGTTAAATACACGCATGGATCCGTATCAGCAGTACCAAGCCCCTAACCAGGGCGGTAACCCATACGATTTTATTTTGAGTCCGGCAAAGCCGCCCAAAAAGTCGTTTGCCCTGGGCGGCGGCAGCCCCATAAAACTCCTAATCTTGGTGGCTGGGGGCGTCTTTTTGCTGATGATCGTCACGGTTATTGTACTCAACATGCTGAGCGGAGGCACTAACGCAAGCAAGGCCGACCTCACTGCCCTTGCCCAAACCCAGAACGAACTATCTCGCGTCTCGCAGGCTGCAACAACCGACGCTACGCAGCAAACTACCAAAAACTTAGCTATTACCATTGAGCTCACCATGGATACCGAGCAAAAACGCACCGTTAACTACCTTTCTAGCAAAGGCACCAAGATAAGCGCTAAAGATCTTAAGCTCAAACAAAACGCGACCACCGACCAACAACTGGCAAGCGCGAAGTCAACCAGCACCTACGACCTTACCTACGCACAAATCATGCAGACACAACTGACCAACTACTCAAATTCACTTAAGGCGCTTTACGATAAAACCAAGAGTAAGACCGAGCAAAGCATACTCAGTGACTTTTACACGCAAACCCAGCTGTTAATCAGCCAGATCCCCTACACGCAAGGCAATTTGCAATCTACTGGCCAGTAACCAAGTTGTATGAGTGCCGGATGAGGTCCTGCACCTCTTCCCAGTCAAGCTGTCCAGTAAGCAGCATGGTGTTCCAGTGTTTTTTGTTCAGGTGGTAGCCTGGCATAACCGATTCGTAACGCTCACGCAGTACTTGCGCAAGCTGGGGATCACACTTAAGGCTAAGCTTAACGGGATTACTGCCCTCTTGCACTAACGCAAACATTTTGTCGTCACTGCCAACTTTGTATACAGCCACACCTTCACCAAACGGATAATCCAGGCGCGCATTCGGCATGCTCAAAAGATATTCTTCGACTTGCTTATGGGTAATCATCACTTCTACTCTAGCACATCAAGGACCGATGGGATATTCGGCACGATATGGTCCGCGCCAGCAGCCTGTAGCGCTTCGGACGCACCAAAACCATGCGTCACTCCTATCGTTTTGTGTAAACCGGCATTTTTGCCCGCCAATATGTCTGCGACCGTATCGCCAACAATAATTACTTCGTCTGCATGCACACCAAGTTTTTCCATAATTAAGAGCACGCCTTCGGGATGAGGTTTGTGATTTGTAACATGCTCGGCGGTAACCACCAAATCAAAGTTATCGCGGATACCCGTGCGCGCCAGGCAATCTAGTTCAAGTTGGTTGCCAGACGTCAACGCAGCAATCTTTATACCCATGGTTCTTAGGATGGGCAGCAGTTCGTCAACACCGTCGTACAGTTTGAGATATCGGTCATATGCCTGCAGTCGGAGTCTCTTGTGATGCTCCAGGATATTATCAAAAGGCACATCGGAGTTGCGCACTAACCTACGCACGATCTGTTCGGTGGTGCCGTGAGCTACAGCGGCTATATCACCTTCGCTGACCGGCGCACCATCAAAAACCTTGGTCAATTCTTTAAATTGCCAATAAAAACCTTCGCGCACGTCTAAAAGCGTGCCGTCCAAATCAAAAATGACAGCCTTCATAGCAGATACCCTGGTCAACTAATAGACCATTATTATAGTATCAATGCTATAAAAAGTAAAGCGCCTACGCTTGCTTCTTGAGCCAGTCTAGGTAGTACTGGAGCTCAGCGATTGATGCCTGGATATCATCGAAGGCGCGGTGTGCGTCGTTCTTTTCAAACTCCATGCCATACTTACCCTGCATAACAATCTTGAAACTGCTAACATCGAGCATGCGATAATGCAGCAGGGCGTCAACCTCTGGCCACCACTTTTTAATGAAGATTCGGTCGTTGTGAATAGAGTTACCAGCAAGGACAGCCGGCTCGTCGCCAAACTGCGCCCGTATGAAGCCCATAAGTTCGTGTTTTACCTCGTCTTCAGACCGGCCCTCGGTCTTAACACGGGCAGTCAAACCACTCATTTCATGCTGGGCGGCCGCCCATTCGTTAGCCTTAGCAAGCACATTGTCTGGCTGATGAATAACCGCTTCGTACGAGGCAAGCGTTTTAAACGTAAAATCGGTCACCTCGGCGGCTATCTCGATAATTACATGTTGTTCTGGGTCGAGCCCAGTCATTTCAAGATCTACCCACAAAAGCTTGGTGGGAATGGCGTGCTTGTCAATCATACGCCCAATTATAAACCGTTTACTTCTTATACAGAAACTGGAGCGCTACTACTTCTTCTTTGCGTCG
>DATCYV010000060.1:0-9340 GCA_036526215.1 Saccharimonadales bacterium (SeqCode) | reverse complement strand
GGTATAAACTCAAGCAGCAGTCGCCGCAAAATACATGAGCTTGAGCAAGCCGCAGCTCATGCCGGCATCGACAGCAATGCGCACGTGAACACCACACCGCAGCGTATCACAAGCCTCTGGCGAGCCAGCGACGCCGGCTGTGAGGCGTGTAGTCATACCGGTTACGAAGGCGTAATTGCCATTGCCGAGGTTCTTGCGATGTCACCCAATCTACAAAAGGCCGTCTTAAATCATGAGTCTGCCCCAGCTATGCACAATCTGGCGCTCAAAGAAGGTTTCGTACCCATGGCCCTTGATGGGCTGATTAAGGCCCTGCGCGGCCAAACTACCACCGCCGAAGTTTTGCGGACAAGCCCGATATAACCACCAACAATCCCAGTGTAAAGGTGCTATAATTGCCTCAGATTTACGATAAATATCAAGGATGCTAAAACACATGCGCATACACAGCGAGCGAGGCTTTACTCTCATCGAACTTCTCATCATCACCATTATTGTTGGTGTTTTGGGCACATTGGTGGCCGTCACGTACAGTGGCGTTAAAGTAAAAAACCGCAATGCAGCACGCCAATTAGACATAGACACCATCCAAAGCCAGCTCGAGACTTACTACGCACAGTACACCAAATATCCTAGCCTGGTCGAGCTCAATAACGCTAGCTGGCGCAAAAGCAACCTGAAAGACCTCCCAGGCGACAGCATCCAAGATCCTAGTTGGAGCAAAAAAATTAGTGACTGCACCGTAAAAGGCACCGTAACACTTGCCGCCAAACCGGCCGCCAAGTGTTACTCATATCAAGCCACAACCACCGACGGCTCAGCCTGTACGGCAGCCAACGTTACTTGCACCCAATACACCCTTACCGCCACCCTTGAGGGCAAAGGCGACAAATACGTAAAGAGCAGTCTTAACTAGCTGCTCCTTCTGATATTTACACTATTACGACAGTGACCGTGGTGGCTGTTGGTACATAGGCGCCTGCTGCGGGAAACCACCTACGGCGCTGCCTGCGTACTGAATATTGCGACGGTCTTCTAGAAACTTTTCATGCGCGTCCAAAATAAGCCGGGCACATTCGTTAGGATCAGGACAATACAAAAAGACAAATTTTGATCGCTCGCCCGCCGTTTCCGCCTTGAGCATGCCGTAATTAAAGATATGCGGCAAGATGCCATCTTGCATGACGGTCACATCCTCTAGGTTTTCCATCGAGAGCTGGCTGACCTGCCGACCAAACAATCCGTTTTGCGTAATCTGCGTAATACTGTCGGTTGTTACAACCCACATATTTTGCCAGTAGACCGTCGTACTCACAAAAAGCATGAGGATAATGCCAGTCAGGACAATGCCACCGCCCATAAGCACCATAGTATCGGCATCAGCTCCGTATTTTTCACGGATGGTCGGCATAACAAAATACAGTGCCACTGCCACAAAAGCGATCGCCAAAAAAGCACCGATATATAGCATGAGAATACCGATTGGGTGACGCTTAATTTCGCAGACTATCCGCTCGCCCGGCTGCATAACAACCATGGGGTGCATTTTTTGCGGGCTTGTTGGATTCTCTTCGGATGGTTTCATGTGTTTCTTAATTATACCAGGCTTGCCTGGTCAGAGTCGTGCGGTTTCCGTCCAAGGTGCTGATACGTCTTATGAGTTACCTTGCGCCCACGCGGAGTGCGCTCCAAAAGGCCAATTTGCATAAGGTACGGCTCGTAAAAGTCTTCGATGGTACTGCGCTCTTCGGCGGTCAGCGCAGCGAGGGTCTCAACACCCACCGGGCCGCCCTTGTAGTTGTCGATGATAGCCGCCAGCAACATGCGGTCAGCCGGGTCAAGCCCCAGCTCATCTACTTCAAGCAATTGCAGAGCGCGCTGGCTAATAGCCATATCGATGATACCGTCGCCATTTACGTCTGCATAGTCACGCACTCGGTTAAGCAAGCGGTTAGCAATGCGCGGCGTCAGTCGTGAACGATACGCCAGCTCTTTGGCAGCCTGCGCGTCGATACGCACACCCAAAATGCCCGAGGCACGCTGGATAATCTGTTGGATTTCTTCAGGAGTGTAAAACTCTAGCCGGTGGATCATACCAAACCGGTCGCGCAGCGGTGCTGATAACGCCCCCGTCCGGGTTGTCGCGCCAATAAGCGTAAACTTGGGCAAATCCAGGCGCAAACTTCGGGCACTCGGCCCTTTACCGAGCATAATATCCAGCTTGAAATCTTCCATCGCTGAATACAGCACTTCTTCGACAGTACGGTTAAGACGGTGGATTTCATCAATAAACAACATATCGCCATCTTGCAGGTTGGTCAGCAGACTGGCCAGATCACCTGCGCGTTCAATAGCTGGGCCAGAGGTAATCCGGATTTGCGCACCCATCTCATTGGCGATCACATTTGCCATAGTAGTCTTGCCCAAACCGGGCGGGCCGTACAGCAGCACATGGTCAAGCGAATCGCCGCGCTTTTTGGCAGCATCAATCGCCAGCTTCAAGTTTTGCTTGAGCCGTTCCTGACCGATGTAATTCGCAAAGTCTTTGGGCCGGAGCGTGTTCTCGAGCTCTTGCTCCTGCGGTGTATCATCAAGGGCGCCAGTGTTTACAATACGTTCTATCACAGATCTAGTATAGCTTAGATTATCTTTTTACGCTGCCTGGAACACCTGCAGTGCAACCGGCGCGAATTCTGGATTGAGTTCCGGGTTACAAAGTGCGCCCTGGATCATTTGCTGCGCTTTTTCAGCATCGGCAAGTGGAGGCCCAAGGCCACGGACAATCCAAGCATAATTTGGCATAGTCCACACATTTGTTGGGCGCAAAAACAATGTATCTGTTGGAATTTGATACGGTTCTTCGCGAAGCGAATCTGGGTTAGCTATAAACGTAGGAATATGGTGGTCGACATAACAGCGGGCGCCAAGGTGCGATTGCCGTGTCAGCGACTCGCCGGTGGCAAGCGCGCCAAGCCAGTCTATGGTAACGCCAAACAATTGTTCGGGAAGAGAGGCAGTGCGCGCATCAATAGCCCGCGCCCCGACTGCCGCGCGATATTCATCGAGCCGTACCCGTGCTCTAAGGTCCACCTCTTCCCAATCGCTAAAAACGCACCTGCCAAGCTTAATGGGCACCGTTAGCCACGAGGCGTGGCCAACCTGCTGCGGCCGAGCACACCCGACTATCGCACGAAAGCCTTCTGCGCAGCGCCGGTACCTAGCGCGCAATTGCGCACCTAGTTCAGCAGCCCGTGGATCGGTGTCCGCTGGCGGTTCATAATTAACTCTGGCAAATTGTTCGGGCGAACCATTCAGTCGCATATGCGTTACCTCTGTGAAAGATACTATGAGACAAAACCTGGAGTGTCGTCAAGAGTGCCTCAGTGCACGCTTAATGCGTTCTTCGGTCGGCAAGTCGACCGGTACGTCAGCCAGTGCCGCAGCGGCATCTTGCGGCGAGTACCCCAGCGATACCAAGCCTTCGGCGGCTTCGTCTTTTATAATAACTTTACTCGATTGCAGCATGCCTGTTGCCGCCAGATCAACACCAACCAGTCCAACCTTGTCTTTCAGATCAACCACAATCCGTTCGGCTACGCGCTTGCCAACACCATTGGCCTTTTGGATAGCCTTGGTATCACCCGCTGCAATCGCCTGCCGCACTTCCTGTGCCGAGCCAATACTCAGTACGCTCAATGCCATTTTAGGGCCCACCCCGTTTACATCGAGCAATTGCTCAAACAGCTGTTTGGTGTCAAGTTTGGTAAAGCCGTACAAGTCGTGCGTGTTTTCACGGATGTGTTCGTATATGTACAGCTTGGCCCTGTCGCCACTGAGCAACTGCGCATAATCTTCGGTGGCCACCAGCACGCCATACCCCACGCCCTGCACGTCGAGCACTACAATGTCATTGATCTTTTCGGCAATCGTGCCAGTAAGTGTTGCAATCATCGTGTCTCCATTATGCCATATTCGCCGTCGCGGCATGTGTTAAGGCGGCAGCTAAGGCATCAGCGCAATCGTCGGGCTTAGGCACTTCGGTTAAACCGAGCAGCACCCGAACCATCTCTTGCACCTGTTTTTTGTCGGCCTTGCCATAACCAGTCGTTGATTGCTTGATCTGCATCGGCGTGTACTCAAAGATGGGCAAGCCAGCCTGCCGGGCGCATAGCAGCACCACACCGCGAGCCTGCGCCACCGTCATGGCGGTAGTCACGTTACGAGCGAAAAAGAGCTTTTCGACCGACATAACATCGGGTTTGTTGGCCGCAATAATATCTGTAAGCTCGTCAAAGATCGTTTCTAGCCGCACTGCGTCGTCTTCTTTAACGGGAGTGCGAATAACGCCAGCGTCGACCATCTGCATCTTGCGGCCAATAACCTCAACAATACCAAATCCCAAAATCCCCGTACCAGGATCAATCCCCAAAATGCGCACATTCCCTCCTATGCGTTCAAACCGCTGCTGCCCTTTTGCCTGTGGCAAGGCCCAGGGCTAGCCTAACAGATCTTCTGAAATATCAAAGTTAACGTGCGTGGCGGTTACGTCGTCAATATCATCAAGCGCGTCCATTAGGCGCATAATCTTGCCAGCCGTTTCTTTGTCGGTAATCTCGATGGTGCTGCCAGGCACGTATGTCAGCTCGGCTTCAGTAACAGCAATGCCTGCCTCGCGCAGGTTGTCGCGAACCTGGGCAAGCCCTTTTGGATCAGTGTAAATAACCGACTCGTCGCCTTCTTCTTGTACGTCATCAGCACCGGCATCAAGTGCTTGCAGCATCAAATCATCACCGCTACCCTTAACGCGGATCATACCTTTGCGGTCAAACTGAAACGCCACCGCACCCTTTTCGGCAATGTTGCCGCCGTGCTTCGAAAACGCCAAGCGCACCTCGGGGTACGTGCGGTTAATGTTGTCGGTTGCGGCTTCAACCAAAATAGCTACGCCGCCTGGGCCATAGCCTTCGTAGAGTACCTCTTGCAGCACCGCAGCGTTTTTGTCTGCCACACGCTGGATAGCCCGCTCAATGTTGGCCATAGGCATGTTAGCAGCCTTAGCCTTTTCGATGACCATTGCCAAAGTTGAGTTAGTTGCCGGATCAGTCCCGCCACGAGCAGCAATAGCGATCTGGTTGCCAATCCTTGTAAATACAGCACCACGCTTTGCGTCGGTTACTGCCTTTTGCCGTTTAATAGTCGACCACTTTGAATGTCCTGACATACAATGTTTCCCAAAAATAATTACACAATGCTACAGGTGTTATTATAGCATTTCCAGTGAGTTATTGTCTCTTGAGAATTGTCAAAACGTCTTGAGTAAGCGTTTCGGGGATAAGCCCTTCACCCACAAAACGGTGCGCATACCCCGAAATGTCAAGCGAGATCATGCCATGCACGATACTCCAAACCTCAACGAGCACCGTTCCAATCTTATCGCCAGTATGGTTCGGGCTCAGATGGAGTATCTGCTCAATGATAAACTTAACCATTGGCGCCGCGTAATCACGCACCTCTTCGCTGGTAGCGCGAGCGCCCTCCATGCCGTACATCAGCTGATAAAGCTCCGGCGCTTCATGGGCAAAACACCAGTATGCCATAACTACCGCCTTAACACGGCCTTCGGCGTCGTTTGCCCGCTCGACCTGCTTAGCCATCTCTTTGTAAAGCATGTCATAACCGCTCCTGAGCACCTGGTTGAGCATTTCGTCTTTGCTGCCAAAATGTTCGTAAATAATCGGGGCGGTGTAGCCTATGCGCTGAGCAACTTTGCGGACTGTTACTGCCGACCAACCCTCCGCCGCCGCAATTTCGCGAGCAGTAGCAATAATTGACAAATGAATTTCATCCCGGCTAAGGCGGCGGTTTCGGGGAGTCATTGCGGTAGCACCCTATCTTCGACTTTCTTCTGTCGTTAGCTGAGTAAACGGTCTGCTGCAGTATAAACAGTACTGTAGCTATAGTAGCATACATAAACACCATCGCCCGCCAAGAAACACCAACGTTTTCTATGTACGCATGTGGCAATCCACTGAGGAACGCCGCGATGTCTAAGATGTAGGTCAAGAGGAATGTTGCCGGCCATGCCATCCAGCCCGAAACCATGCTCAGGCACATACCGCCCAAACCGGCAATGAGTGCCAAACACATGGCCAGCGGGATGAGTGGTACGACCAGCACGTTGGCAAGCAAGCCCACCACCGACACCTGACCAAAGATATATAACGAGTACGGCAGCACCACCACCGTCGCACAGACCGTCTCGATAATCACTGCCAGCAGTAGCTTAGGCTCCCGGCCGCCACACAATCGGCGCGTCACAAGCGGGCCAAGCACCAACACGCCAAAGAACGACAAAAACGATAAGTACCAGCTGACATTGCCCCACAAGTAGGGCGGGTACATTACAGCCGTTATTGCCCCGCTCACGAGCAGTAGCACGATGGGTTTAATACTCCGTCCGTAATACCACGCCCAAATACTTAACATGCTAACTATACTGGCGCGAACGATTGGCGGGCTCGACCCGGTCGCGAGCAAAAACAGTCCCATCACCGCCAGACAGGCAACGAGCGTTTGGTACTTTGAGCGCCCGGCCAGCATGCGGCGGCAGGCCATAACAATAATCGTGAGATTATACCCAGAAACTGCGATCACATGCGTCAGCCCCACTCGTCGTAGCTGGTTATTCACATCATCCGGCAAAGTTGAGCGCTGGCCAATGAGTAGCCCCAAGCCAAACGAGGCCGCAGGCTCAGGCAATGCCGACTGCATGCCAGCGATGAACTGCCGCCGAAAGGCATTCAGCCAGGAGCTATCCCGACGGATAACCGTAAGCTTTGCAAACCGGACCGCGCCCACATTATTGCCTAGCGTTTGCTTAAGCTTACCGGTCACAGCCACAGTATCGCCCCGGTAAATAGCCGGCGCGCCAAATCCACTAACGGTCAGTGATCCAGTAAACTCCCGGCGCACCGGCTGCACCACCTGCACTTGCTGCAATGTAAACTCCAGCTGGTACTGCTTGCCATACACTGCCTCGTCACCCGCCTGGCCGACTAATATGACTTGCTTGTCGTATAACTCCCCATCGCCACGCATCCGCAGCGCAAAGATGCCACCCCGCCACCAACCAAGGCCGAGGCCACACCCTGCCAGCAAAAGAAGCGCCAGAGCGCCATGTTTTTTAAGCGCAAATGGCAGCGGCGCCAGGCATAGCCATAGCCACCGGGCGTCTCCTAACACCACCCGCTGCGCCAAGAACACCCCAGCAAAGAGCGCTACACAAAACCCTGTAACTAACCAATGGCGCCTAAGCCGATACCGAAAAATCCGTCGAAGCACGCGCGCATTGTACCAGCAGTTGCCCGCCAGTAAAGCCCATTTTGCGAGGCGCTATACATTACTACTGCGCGACACGATTATTGGTGTCAAGCCGCGTTGGGCCAAAATCATCCAAGCAGACTTGATCGTGCATTGCCGCCCGTATGTCGCTATCAGCTTTGTAGTCAGCACAGCTGAAACCATATTCATCATTGGCTTGGGCAACATACCGCCAGTCTCCGCTGCCCTTTTTGTAAAACAGTATGAGTTTCTTGGTTACACCCTTGCTAAAGACCGCTTCGGCAATATCATAGTTAGCCGTCCGGCTCGAGCCAATAACACCCGCACCATTTTGGCTCTTGATGACAATGGGCCCGACTGTGTAAGCGCTAGTGACAGGCTTCGTTGAGTTAGCTATATTGTAGGCCTTTACAAAAGGCTGCGCCTCTTTAGACTTTTCGTAAATCTGGCTGTGCTCGTAACACGTGAAGGTAAGCACCGCCTGCGTTTTGTCGTAAATCTCTAGACAGGTCGTTCCGCGGCGGCCATACGCAACAACCGGCAGTTTGCTGTTGGCTTCGTCTACCGAGAAACGGTACGCCTTCATCCGCTTAGCAATCACGCTATCGGCCGTCTCGGGCGTCACTGCAATCTTGCCCCGGCCGGTGCCACCTGACACCTCGCGCATCGTCACATAGAATGATGGCATGTTCTGCGAACTCACGTTAAAGTTATAAGCTGAATCGTGCAAGCTCAGCTGCGAGCCCATCTGTGCTGGCCACACCGTATTGTCCACCGCCAAGTTGGCATAGGCAGCTTTGATATCGCCAGTAACCGTTTTTAAAACACGTGAAGCCGATGGTGTGTACACAAAAAGCCGCCAGGTGAGTGCCGCCACAAACACCAACACAAATGCAAGCACTAGATAGAGGACCTTTTTTGCTGAAAGTTTTCTGCGCCCAGACGCTGACCGTACAGATTTTGCAGTCTTCTTAGACTTTGTAGTATTTTTAGCCATATTTTTATACTAGCAGCTTTTGCCCAAACTGCACGATAAACATAAGCGCCTATGCCGAACCGTTCTGATAAGCCCCAGATGAACCAACCAACTAAAAAGCCCCAGCTATACTGAGGCGTTTTAGTTGGAGGGCCCACTGGGATTCGAACCCAGGACACGCGGCTTAAAAGGCCGCTGCTCTAACCTGCTGAGCTATGGGCCCATCGCTTGCAGACTATTGCAAAGCATGGACAATAACAGGTTATATTATCCTGATTTTGACTGAAAAGTCAATGATGGTGCTTGCCCTCGGCCTTGTGGGAACCCTTGCGCTGCATCCACAAAAACAGCAAGCTCACCATTGCGCTGGCGCCAACAATCAGCGCTTGCGCCTTGGCAATGCTCCACCACACGCTTTGCGCCTGAACCGCACTACGCAGCCCCGGAGTCATCATTGGCACGGCCATGAGCAGCGCCAAAACCGAAACGCCTGCTGCCGGCAGCGCGTTAAACGCCAGCTTCGCCCGTCCTTTAACGCTAAAAATCATAATTAAACTGGTCAGCACGATGGGGATCAAGAACATCACCAGCCGCAGCGTGCTTGCACTCACCGAATTATGGTTAGGTGCTACAAAGCTAATGAGCGAATCGGTATCATTGGCCACAAATTGCACCAGCACATACCCCAGACACAAGCTCAAAAAGACCATTGCCGCATTAATGCGCAGCACGGTCAGGATGATGACCGGCAAAACAAGTGCCACAATCAGTGCAATGTCGTTTGGCATCAAGCTAATAATAGCATGAGCAGTTTAAAAGGTAAGTACCTGCCCCAGGTGAATGCCCGTTTTTTGCACCGTGCCAGCTGGCACCTCAAGAACATATGCTGTGGGCTTGCTTGAGCAATACGACTGCGGATAGGTATCTGGCGAAAGGCTTGTCTTTAAAAACACCACCCGGCGCTGAGCATCCGTCCAGATAATATCTAGAGAGAAATGCATGTGCCTCATCCAAAAACACTGC
>DATCYV010000059.1:0-4950 GCA_036526215.1 Saccharimonadales bacterium (SeqCode) | reverse complement strand
AAAAGCGCATCGCACCATGGCAGGTGCTCATTAAAAATATTGACGAACTCGTTGAGTTGATTGGCTTGCAAGATGCTTCCATGGAGGCTGACCTGCATGAACAACTCGAGCAGGCAACTGAACAGTTTACAACTCTAAAAGATGAGCTTAAGCTGGCTGGCCCCTATGACGATTACGACGCCATTGTCAGCATATATGCTGGTGCGGGCGGTACCGATGCCCAAGATTGGGCACAAATGCTGCTGCGCATGTACGTGCGCTGGGCCGAAAAGAATGAGCTTGACGTTACCACTATTGACGAAGCGCTGGGTGACGAAGCTGGCGTTAAGAGCGTAACGCTCGAGATCAGCGGCCCGTTCGCTTATGGCAAGCTCAAAGGTGAGCATGGCGTGCACCGCTTGGTGCGGCTGAGCCCGTTCAATGCTGATAATTTGCGCCAAACCAGCTTTGCCAAAGTCGACGTTTTGCCCAAAGTCGACCACCCCGAAGCGCTCAATATCGACGAAAAAGACCTGCGAATCGACGTGTACCGCGCTGGTGGACACGGTGGCCAGTCAGTAAACACAACTGATTCGGCCGTGCGCGTGACGCACTTGCCAACCGGCATTACGGTCGCTATCCAAAACGAACGTTCACAGCTCCAAAACAAAGAAACGGCTATGACTATTTTGCGTTCGCGTCTTATTCAGTTACAACTTGAGCAGCACAAGGAGCATCTTGAGGAGTTGAAAGGGCCGAACCAGTCGGCGGAGTGGGGAAACCAGATCCGATCGTATGTGCTGCATCCGTACAAGCAGGTCAAAGACCTGCGCACCAGGTACGAGACGAGCGACGTAGACGGCGTGCTTGATGGCGATTTGAACGACCTAATCGAAGCATATCTTGATTACACTCTAGGGCAGAGCTAGAAAAGCTAGAAGCAAGCGAACAAGCAATTACTACGCAGAGTTTCCTGCGGAAAATGCTACGTAATTGCTTGTTCGCTTGCTTCTGTGCTCTGTATCTCTCAGAATAATATTGACAAATTACAAACAAAATGCTAATGTTTAAGTATTGTCATAAAAATAAACAGGAGAAAAACAAAAACAATACTATGACAAAAATTCCCATTAACTACATTAGCTCAGTAACCAAGCTACAGCCAACCATTTTGCTGCCGGAACCCATCACAATTACCGATGATCCCCAGGCAAGATCACGCTGACGAAGGTAAGTTACGTTAAAAAAGCACATCAAAAGAGACTCCTTTTCCTGGAGTCTCTTTTGATGTGCCTAGCACTGAAGCGTGAGCAACATAATTGACAAAGCGAGCAGGTAATGCGAAGGTTTAAATAGCACTATAAACATAAAAAGGAACATATATGGAAGATCCATTGACAAACCCAGCCGCGCCAGTAACTCAACCTACCAATTCAACACAGCCAGGTGAACCAGTTATGCCAACGTCTGGTACAACTGTGCCAGCTCCTACTATGCCAACCGAGCCTGCCGCTCCAGCTATGCCGCCAGCACCTGCTGAACCAACCCCAGCCGCGCCAGCGCCAACCGAGCCGGCACCAGCACCTGGCCCAGATGAACAGCCACCGGTTGTTCCGCCCGCTGGCCCAGAAGGCCCCGCTGCCGCTTAGTCGGTCCGTCCTACAAAAACCAGCTCCGCATGAGAGCTGGTTTTTGTTTGCTCTCAGACGCAGTCGTTACATATGTTTGACAAAATGGTAATATAGTGCTAATGTTTAGATACTGGCAAAAACTAAAACTAAAAAAGGAAAAACATGGATCCAGTATCCAAAGAAAAACCATTTAGCGCAGCTAACGTTGCTGCGGCAACAGGCGAGCGTATGCCAACCCAATACGCTACCTCTCCTGCCGAAGCACAACCTTTACGTCCAGCAGAGACTCCACGAGTCCCACTTGCCGGTGTTGTACAGGCACCCGAGGGTGCATTACCCGCCGTTGGAACAGACCAAGCGTATAGGCCTCAGCTCACAACAGGTGTGGGTCGCCACGATCTGAGCCCTGGCTTTAGCGCCGCGGCCCAGCAGTCTGCTGCACCTGGCCAAGAAGCCCCGGCCCCTATTGCCACCGAGCAACAGCCTCCGCTGCCTCCAGAAGCTCCACAGGCTTAAGATACCGTCAATTTTGACAAAGTCGGCCCTAGCAAGGGTCGACTTTTTATATGCTCATGCTAAAATAAAGCTAATGATTTTGTTGGACAGGGTAACAAAGAACTATGGTAAGCACGCAACACCAGCGCTCGATCGTGTAAGTTTGCACGTTGAGCCCAAGGAGTTTGTGATTGTTGTGGGGCAGAGCGGCGCAGGTAAGTCCACGCTTCTTAAGCTGCTCACGCGCGAGGAGCGCCAATCGAGCGGCAAAATTATCGTGGGCGGTATTGATTACGACAAGCTCAAAGACCGTGATATTCCGCTGCTGCGCCGCAAAATTGGCGTAGTTTTTCAGGATTTTAAATTGCTGCCGAACCGTACGGTATTCGAAAATGTAGCCTTTGCGCTCGAAATTGTCGGCATGGGCAGCCGCGAGATCAACCACACGGTGCCCAAGGTGCTCGACATCGTAAATTTGAAGGGCAAAGAAAAGCGAATGCCTATGGAGCTGTCTGGTGGTGAGCGTCAGCGTGTAGCCATTGCCCGGGCAATTGTGCGCCAGCCGAAGATTTTGATTGCCGACGAGCCTACCGGCAACCTCGACCCCAAGCATGCGTGGGACGTTATTTCGGTTCTCGAAAAGATTAATCGTTATGGCACGACCGTACTTTTGACGACACATAACCAAGAGATTGTGAATAAACTAAAACGGCGCGTGGTGACAATTGAGCACGGCCAGATTGTCAGCGACCGCGCGAGGGCAGAGTACAAAGCATGAACCGCAAACTCATAACATTTTCCCGTGTTATCAAGACGGGCATGATAAACTTTGTCCGCAATGCCTGGCTGGCGATTGCAGCTATGGCGGTGATGATCGTCACGCTTACTATTGTGCTGTTTTCGATTGTCGCCAGCGCGACGTTTAATCACACCATCGACCAGATTACGAGCAAAATCGACATCTCAGTCTTTTTGAAGGACTCGGTGACGCAGGAACAGACCACCAAGCTCATTGACGACATTAAGGCACTGTCTAATGTTAAGGGTGTCACTTATCTGTCAAAAGAGCAGGTGCTTGCTGCATACCTGAAGGCAAACGCCCAAAATCCCGACTTGCTTTCGGCGGTGTCGCAAACCTCAAATCCATTGCCGGCGACCATCCGTATCAAGCCACGCGATCTTAATAAACTCGGTAGTATCAAATCGTATCTTAGCCAAAAAAGTATAGCCGCTATGCAGTCTGACCAGCCGTCGTATTCGGGCGACCGCAAGCAGGCGATTGACCGCATTACACATGCAACAAACATAATGCAGCGGGCGGGTATTGTGGCGGTGGCATTGTTTGCCTTTATTTCGGTGCTTATTATCTTCAATACTATCCAAATGGCGATTTTTAATCGCCGCGACGAGCTGACTATTATGCGGCTTTTGGGTGCTAGTACCTGGTATATTCGAGGGCCGTTTGTAGTTGAAAGCATTATTTACGGCATTGTTTCGGCGCTGGTTTCGATCTTGCTGATTCATGCGATGTTTGTGGCAGCAGGGTCAACGCTGCAGGCTACTTCTTTGGGGCTCCTGGATATACAATATTCGTCTGAATATTTCAGTGAGAAATTATGGATGCTTTTGCTTATGCAACTTGGTGTGGGTATACTGATAGGTGCTGTCTCATCTACTGTTGCGACCAGGCGGTACTTAAAATTCAAAACTAGCAAATAAGTATACATACGTGAAAAACTCGGTTCATTTATAGGGGGCGAGTTTTTTGTCACCTCTAAGGGGGATATTGAAACGTAGCGGGGGTTATGCTAATGTTTAAATTGATGGCATTACAAACAAAAACAATGCTTACAAAAATCAAAAGACCAGCTATAACTAAGAAACTCGTCGGTCTGACAGCTCTGGCCGTGGCTTCGGTACTGGTTGTTGGCTTTACGGTGGTGCCGCGAGTAGTTGCTGACCAATACGACGCACAAATTAAAGCACTCCAAGCTCAAAATACTTCGACCCAGGGGCTTGTGGCCCAGCTGCAAAGCCAGGCTGCAAGCTATCAGGATGCTATTAGCAAGCTGCAAAGTCAGATTGGCGCACTGCAAGGCCAGATTAATGACAACACCGCCAAGCAGGCTGCCCTGCAACAGCAGATTATTCAAAGCCAGGCCGAACTTGACCGCCAGAAGCAAGTACTTGGCGAGAATATTCGTGTCATGTACGTCGAAGGGCAAATGAGTACCATTGAGATGCTGGCAACCAGCAAAAACCTCAGTGACTTTGTAGACAAAGAAGAATACCGGACCGCTGTAAAGAATAAGATCCAAGAAACCCTTAAGCAAATCGCCGAGTTGCAGAACCAACTGAAAGATCAACAGGTTAAGGTGCAGGCTTTGCTTGCTGACCAGCGTGCCCAGCAAAACCAACTAGCCGCCAGCCGAGCCGAGCAAGATCGTTTGCTCAACATGAACGTTGCGCAGCAAACTGATTACAACAACCAGATAAAACAAAACCAGTCGCAAATTGCTTCACTGCGAGCCCAGCAGGCTGCCGAAAACGCGCGGTTGTTTAGGGGAGCCAAGGTTGTGGTTGGTGGCGCCTGCGATTCTTCTCATGGTGATACTTATCCTACGCCATGGTGTAACAGCCGCCAAGATAGCCTGTTAGATAGCTGGGGGATGTTTAACCGAGAATGTGTTAGTTACACTGCCTGGAAAGTACATGAAAGCGGCCGAAATATGCCGTATTGGGGCGGTTATGGTAATGCCAATCAGTGGGATGACAACGCTCGCGCTGCAGGCATTCCTGTCGATACGACGCCGCGCGCCGGAGATGTCGCCATTAAGAACAGTCA
>DATCYV010000058.1:0-5658 GCA_036526215.1 Saccharimonadales bacterium (SeqCode) | reverse complement strand
CGACTGTTTACGCCTATCCACACATAGGCAACTGGTTTACTTTTGTACGCTACGATCTGCTGGTACGCACACTGCGCGCGAGCGGTTATGAACCCAGATGGGTTATGAACATTACCGACGTCGGCCACTTGGTTAGCGATGGCGACGAGGGCGAGGACAAACTAGAAAAGGGTGCCCGCCGCGAAGGCAAGAGCGCCTGGGACGTCGCCAAGTTTTACACTGATTACTTTGTGCAAGGCCTAGAGCGCATGAACATTGCAGCGCCAACCTATTTACCCAAGGCTACCGAGCACATCCAAGAACAAATTGACCTGATCAAGCGGCTCGAAGAGAGGGGTTTTACCTACACGATTAGCGACGGCGTGTACTACGACACCGCCAAGTTTCCGCGCTACGCCGACTTTGCCCGGTTAGATGTCGACGAACAGCAAGCCGGCAAACGAGTTGAGTTTAATCCTGAAAAGCGCAATGTGAGTGATTTTGCCCTCTGGAAGTTCTCGCCCAAAGATCAAATTCGCGACATGGAGTGGAATAGCCCGTGGGGCAAAGGATTTCCCGGCTGGCACCTAGAGTGTTCGGCGATGAGCATGAAGTACCTGGGCGAAACCATGGACGTACACGCCGGCGGTATCGACCACGTACCAGTGCACCACACCAACGAAATTGCACAAACCGAAGCGGTGACCGGCAAGCCGATGGCCCAGTGCTGGATGCACACCAATCACATTACGGTGAACGGCGAGAAGATTTCAAAGAGCCTGGGCAATGGTATTACGCTCGAAGACATCGAGAAGCAAGGCTTTTCGCTCATGGCGCTGCGCCTGCACGTGCTGGAATCACACTACCGCAGCCAATCTAAATTTAGCTGGGAAAGCCTGGCTGCGGCCAGCAACCGCCTTAAGGACTACCGGGCGATGGCCGATTTGCGTTTTCAGCCAGCTACAAGTGAAAGCAATGAACTGACCGAGCTCGACTACGACCAATACCAGCAAGACATTTTAGCCGCATTGCAGGATGATCTCGATACACCGACCGCCCTCAGTATCTTGAGCCGCGTGTCGGGTGAGCGCACCAGCTCTATCTCTGCCCATGAGCAACCAGCATTTGAGCGCTTCTTGCAATTTATTGATGATGCACTGGGTTTGCAACTGCTAGCTTCAAGCGATGCTACCAGCGAACAAAAGCAGCTGATCGCACAGCGCCAAACTGCCCGAGACAACAAAGAGTGGCAAACCTCCGACAATCTACGTAACGAGCTTGGCAAGCAGGGCATTGGCATCCGGGATACCGAATACGGTTCGATCTGGTACCGCCTGTAGTGGTATCATAAGCGTATGAAGAAAAAGCTTACCTTGGTTGGAATTGCAGTATTTGTATTGCTGGCTAGTGGTATTACGTATGTCGCGTGGCCACGGCAAACCAACAAAAAGGTCACGCAGGCAGATGTAGCAAAAAGCGCCGCCAAGGCGCAAGCAGCCGACTCTAAAGCACTTGACCAAAAGACTGCCGATGGGCTTAAGAGTATGCTCACGATTATTGCCAACTACTACAGCAAACAAGGCGGCGGGTACCCAGCCGCAACGGCTGATGGCTGGGCGCAGATACTAAACAGCGTATATACAAACTCGTCATTTATCAGCCCCTATACCAATACGTTTTACGCGTTCAGCAGTAGTAACACACCTCAATACGGCCAGATTCAGTACGGGCCAGGCAAGGCCTGCAAAAATAATCAGTTTGCGGATAGCCACTACCGCTCACTTGCCCTGCGAACCAAAACCGTTGCCGGCTACGCCTGTGAAGGCATTACCGTGCAAAACGGGTCACAAACACAGTAAGCCACTTTACCACTCTCAAAACCGAACTGGTAGGCAGACCTACGCCTCGGCCTTGTCGGCGGCAGCCTTCACTTCGAGAATGTTTCTGCTACGCAAGTAGTCCAGCGCCGCAATGCGCAAACAACCAGCTACCGGGATAGCCACCAAACCACCAAACAAGCCGCCAAAGTTCACACCGATCAACACCGAAGCAAACACAAGGAGCGGCGACATATTGGTAGAGTTAGCCTGAATGCGCGGCTGGATGAGATAGTTTTCGATCTGCTGGTACAAGAAGTAGTAGCCCAAGATAATGATTGCTGCCCACGGCGACGTAAAGAGCGCTACTAGGGTTACAATGATCGCGCCCAGCGTATGGCCAACCATCGGGATCAAACCGCATATAAAGATCACTACAAACAGCGCGGCCGGATAGCTAATACCTAGGATAAACAGCATCGGCAGAATAAGCGTCGCCGCAATCGCCGCCAGCAACACTTGGCCGTTTATGTAACCCTTGACCACCTTGTACATACCGCGCGCCAAGCGCTCAGCCCGTTCGTGATGCTCATCAGGGATAATGTCTTTAAACACGAGCAGCCAACGTGGGCCTTCGATGAGCATCATAAAGGTAAGTGCCAAAATTGTCAGCACCGCAAATACGCTACTCGTTACCATGCCTGCCGCGCTTACGGCATTGCCGCCAGCGTGCTTGACCCAGTTGCTAACGCCATTTGACGCATCTTGGACCTGGTTTTCAAGGTTGTAGCGCTTAATGAACTTGCCAACGGCTGAGTTCTCGTCTTTTGCGTCGCTAATTAAGCTTGGTGCAGCGTGAATAAACGTGTTGGTTTGTCGTACCAATGGGGGCACAATGCTCGCCAAGAACGCACCAAGAACCGCCACGATCAAAAAGAACGAGATCGTCGTTGCCCAGGTGCGATTTCCACGCTTTTTGCCGGGCAAATGCTGCGCCACCCAATGCACTGGCGCATTTAAAGCCAGCGCCAAAAAGAATGCCGTAAAAATGAGCACGAGCGCATGCTGCGCCTGGCGTACGGCAGCCAACAGAATAAGCACACCTACCGTAAGCAAAAGCACGCGGATTACAACCCGGCTAGGGATATTTATAGTGACCGTCGAATCATTGCGTTTACCGGTTAGTCCAAACATAACGTACCTCTTATACGAGTATTATTGCTTAACTCCGCCGCTTATGCAACGCCCGCTCGTAGACAGTTACAATCTTGTGCATGACGTTTGGCAGGTCAAAGGTACGGGCGTAGGGTTTTTGCCAGGCAGCGACTTGCCTTTGCAATTTGTCACTAGCCAGGTATTCATGCAGCTTATCTGCAAAGGCCGCTTCATCTTTGGGATCAAATAACACCTCTGGATGGTCGCCCAGGACACCGCGGTACCCAGGGTTATTTCCAGCAATCACCATGCCGCGGCTCGCTGCCATGCCTTCGAGCAGCACAATGCCAAAGCTTTCGCCGCCTGTACTAGGATAGACTACTATGTCACCACACGCCAACCAGCGGCTTTTATCTTCCTCTGGAATAAATCCGGCAAAATCCACGATATCAGCAAGGCCATTCTGAGCCACATACGCTTTAAGCTGGGCATCGAGCGGGCCAGCACCGCATACCAAAATGCGACAATCTTCGGGCAGCCTGCTAGCTTTGTGCAGCCGGTTTATGGCCCGCAAAAAATACTGGGCGCCTTTGCGCTCTACCAAGCGGCCAAAAAACTCAATATTCGTGGATGCCTCGTACTGCTTGAATGGTTTGGGCGTGTAGAAATTTGTAAGATCAACGGTATTGGGCACCACGGTGCTCTGTATACGAAAGGTCTGCTGCGCAAATTTTTGGGCAACCGGTGACACACTAATAAATTCATCAAAACGCCGTATGGAACCATGCACCATCAGCCTGAGAAGCACATTGGCGGCATGTACCATTTTGCCATGCGGCGCTACATGAAAGGTTGCCACTACCGCCGTACGCGAATCGGCATTTTTAACTATCCGGCCGGCCAAAAAGGGGCTGTAGGGCATTTGCACATGAATGATGTCGTACTGTTCGACCGCGAGCAATTCGCGGATCTTTTTATTAGAAGCAGGCAAGGGCATCGACATGCGGTTTTGGTTAAAACGCACCTTTACGTTACGACCCATGCTGTGCACGTGCGCCAGCTCAGGCCGGCGCTTGGTCTCACCAACCAGGTAATGCACGGTATGGCCGTTCTCGGACAGCCAGCGGCCAACATTTAGCACGTACTGTTGCACGCCATCTGGCGTATCAAGCGAGTCGTCCAAAACCAGGGCAATCTTGTATGACTTCATGCGCAGTTACTCGTGGCTGAACTTGTCTTTGTGGCGGCGCAGAGCGCCTTTGTAGACTTCTTCGTATTGGTCGACAATGCGGTCGTATCCGTACTGCGGCAGCTGCTGCTTAGCCCAATCACGCCACAAACGGCGCAAGTCATTCTCGTAGAGCAGTAGCTCGAGACGACGTGAAAACTCAGCGTGATGCTTAGGGTTTACGAGCGACAGAGCGCCCATGCCTTTCATGACACTGGCATATCCAGAATTATCTCCCGCCACGGTTACCGTGCCGGTAGCCATTGCCTCGAGCAGCACAATGCCAAAGCTTTCGCCATACAGTGCAGGCGAACAGAATAAGTCGCTCGTACGCAGCAAATCAGCTTTGTCTCCGTTTGAGATGTAACCCAAAAAGTTCACGTGTTCGTCAATACCCAGGTCGGCGGCGAGCGATTCGAGCTTGCTGCGGTCGGGACCGTCGCCAATCACATTGAGCGTGATATCTGACTTGCGGTCGTGCAGGAGCTTGAAGGCATGCAGCAGATGCTTAAGGCCTTTGCGCTGCTCGAGCCGGCCAATAAAGAGCAGGTTTTTGTGTTTGCGGCTCTCGCTACGGCGCGCTGGCGCCTTGTACATTGACAAGTCAATACCGTTTGGAATGAGCGCGATCGGCTTGTCGGTCAGTGTGCAAACATATTCAGCGGCAGCCTCGGACACGGCGGTTAACTCATCAATATACTTAAGTACTGACTTAGTGTAGGGCGTCACTACTTTAATCATGGTGCGAGTCATGATGGTCTCGGGCAGTTTGGCGTGGAAGGTCGCCACATTAACGCTTTTTGAACGGCTTAAGATTTGGGCGCTCAGCATTGGCACCCATGGCTCGTGGAAGTGCAAAATATCAAAGTTCTGCTCTTCAAGCACCCGATCGATAGTTTCATTGACACCCGCAGACACCTGCACCGTGGTATGCAGCGGCGAGTTAAAGTTATTTGAGGCACCAACAAAAATAATGCGCTCATCGGGAGCCGGTTCGTAGTCTTCCTTGGGTCGCGGCGTTAAAACGTACACTTCGTGGCCGCGCCTTTGCAGTTCGGCCTGCTGAGCAAACACGTGCTCTTTAACGCCACCGCCTTTCGCCACGCTATACGGGCAAACCAGTCCGATTTTCATACTTCCCCCAGTATATCACAGCATTATTTTGTAGGAGCCGGTCGCGAAAGCAGCCGTCGTAGCTTTGGCGTTACAAATGGAGCAGCCGCCTTGGCGTCAGCAATAACGCTCGGGGCATGTGCTTGCAGATCAAGCGTATCCAGCAAGATGTAATCATTGAAGACCACTCTGAAGTGCTGCTCGACCAAGTGGTTATCAAAGAAGTGGTCACCAGCCACTGCCACATGGTACACCGGCATGTCAACCTTTGCCTTGCAGTTGTCGAGCGCCAAAAACTCTACGGTAGTATGCATGTAGGTACGAACCTCGTTGTCGTGCCACAGGCGTATCTCGGCCTCAAGCATC
>DATCYV010000057.1:0-3831 GCA_036526215.1 Saccharimonadales bacterium (SeqCode) | reverse complement strand
GTTTTGGTGGCGCCGTGCGCACCTAGCGTCGGACCCGGCAGAACTGGCGAAGCCTGAAATGTCTTTGTTCCGGCAACAATTTCGTCACCCGTGGCATGAACAACACTAGCATCACTCGCCGCGCCACTTGCTGTGACTGCGCTGGCTTTTAATGTGCCATCAGCATTATGCGATTGTGACAAAAAATCATTGAGAACATTCCCCCAAGTTCCATCATCTGACCCCGGTGTTGGTAAGCGCGACATGTCCTAGTCTTTCGGCTCCTTATTGTTCTCATTTTAGCATAAGCGCCGTGCAATGCCGACAATTTTTCTCGTTGCATTCTGTAACTGTTGCCCCTGTTGCCTTTATTTTAGCGGGATTAAAGTTTGGCGCGGGTGGTAAAAGTTCACCCAGATTTACAACACACCCGATGCTTGATAGTTTAGCCGTACGTTAAGTTAAGCTAAACCTCGACCCTCTTAAGATACGTGACCATCTTCTCCACCGAATCCTCGTTATTATGGTCGCCAAAAATATATTTGTCTTTAAACGGTCGCTCCGGATTGTGCCGCCCCACAATAGCATTGGCCATATGCGTCACGGCATCCAATTTTTCTTCGTCAGTCTTCAGTTGCCAAACGGCGCAGAGCGTGTATGACAGGGAGATCATAAACTTGCCCCGCTTCTTGGTTAGTTCAACAGTATATTTGGTGGAGTTGCCTGTGTGCTCTAGTGGTGTAATATTCATGTCTGCAACTATAGTACAGCACCCCTTAACTTCCGGCGAGTTTTCGCGCTAATCGATGGCCTTAAACAAAACCAGTATCGTAACCTACAAGTTAACCATATAGACCACAGCACCGTTTAGCTAGCATCCATACTCTGTAAAAGCATAGTCAAAAATGCTCGCAAAACGTTACCAAGTACAGCGACGCGCTTACTTTTTGAGAGGCCT
This sequence comes from Saccharimonadales bacterium (SeqCode), assembly GCA_036526215.1. GTDB lineage: Bacteria > Patescibacteriota > Saccharimonadia > Saccharimonadales > UBA4665 > JARIHD01. The sequence continues at coordinate 2,894 of DATCYV010000057.1, read as the reverse complement.
GTACCGCGTCGACACATACAGGTCGACCAGTACAAAAATCACTACGATAGTTGCGCCGATCAGTCCTATCTATGAGTATAATACAAAGTAGTGAAATTACGACGCGGCAGCTAGCGCACAATGTGCATCATTTCCATCGCGCGGTACACAACAAAACCCGGCCAGAACATCGCCTTAACGAGCGCCCAAACCACGCCCCAAAAACCCTGCGTGTGATGAATGAAGTACACTGCCGCACCAACGTAGGTCACCAGGTAAAAGCCGCCAAACGGGTTGCCGCCTTTGTTGATAATCTTTACGTTTTTCTTGCTTGTTTCTGACATAGTGCCCTCCTTAAGTACAATCGTTCGTTATTTCTCAGTATGCCTGGTTTCGCAGCTTTATTATGTGATTATCCTCATAGTGTGTTGTGCTGTCGGCTTCGCCCGAGTGAGAGTATTCGGGTGAGTGTCGGTCCGCAAGCTTTGTCATATCGACAGTATACTACCTTATGAGGTATGCTTATGCTATGAACAACATCCGCAAATGGTTGGTTGTTGGCGGCATTATCTTGCTGATCGTCGCTGGCGTCATTGGCTTTGTCGCCTCAAAGTTTGGTGACGGTAACAAAAAAGCAGGCAGTGCGGCCAAAAGCAACAACTCATCGTCGACCGTAAAGAAGCAACCCGGCATATCACTGCACACCCCAAATGAGGCCATTGCGCTAGTTCAGACCACATACCTTGAAGCCAGCGCATACGTATCCAAAGGCAACGCTGCTAATCAAGGCGAAATTGACGCTATCAAAAAGTATATGGATGGCGACTTGTACGCCCAGCTTTCACAAACTTTGCAAGTCAATATGGCAACCGGTGATCAGATTCTGTGCACCACTACCGGCGGTGCTACGAGTGGTTATACGGTCAGTTTGTACCGCTATTCCGGTGCAACCGCCCAAGTAATGGTTACCGAGAAGTACGACACGCCCATTAGCGTTGTTTACACCGTCGACCTCGCCTCCCTCAAAATCACCAATATCGTCTGCCAGACTGGCAGCTAGAATAGCCCAAGTGGCGCTAGCCATCAAGCCGCGCAAGTCCTACGACATAGTTTTTGCCGTAAACTTTTGCGCAGCGTGGGCAAGTCGTATAAAAGAAATACTGCACATCCGACCTGTGGCCCATCGCTTTTACATTCTCCACCAGTGAATCGTGCCACTTGCGTGCATTGCTAAACGCCCCCTCGAAAACTTGCGCATAATAATCGCCAGTAAGGTAAGCTATGTCCATGCCGGGCACTTCTTTACTAACTGCAAAGAAGTGGTATGCCTTCCAGGGCGATATTTCTTCGGATAAGACCAGATACTCATCACCCATACCAGCCTTTGCCGCTTGGATCTTTGCCTGGGTCTTTGCAAAAACCGCTCCCATATTGAGGGGCATGTGTATGAAGCTCCGCGTAGCTACCTTTACAAACGGCTTCTTTTTGAACGCGAAGGTCACATTGTCCCAACCGGTCGGGTCAAACTTGGGGCAGCAGCCGGTTGGCGAATTTGCAATGTCCTGTTTTGGTAGATGATTGACCGCTGTCATACTAAAGCCCCTTACGTGTACCTACAAGTGTAGATAGAGTACGGCATGGGATCTATGCTGCACGTCACACGTAGCGGCTATTTCTGCATGTACACCTTGAGGTGTTCGACAGCACGGTTGGCTTCGTCTATTGCAGCACGCAGATCTTCGTCGTCGGCGTCATTACCCTCGTGCAATGCGCTGAGCATTTCGCGGGCCTTTTCTTTGGCGATTAGCGTCTTCTCCATGGCGGCCTGCAGTTGTTTTTGCGTCGTTCCCTTTAATGTAGTTGCCTTTTCGCGCGCCTGGTCAAGAAGCTGAGTCATTTGCGTATGGAGCATCTTGAGTTCCTTCTCACCTTCCTGCATAGCCCTGCTGGCGGCATCTTTCAGATCTTGCCGAGTCTCTTTACCGCTTTTTGGAGCCGTTAATATACCAGCCACGTAGCCGATCAACACGGCAAGCAGTGCGCCAATTGCCCACTTTTTTGCATTTGGTTTGCCCATATGCGCCTCCTTACTTCTTTCGCTTATGATCAACAAGCGCTTGAATAATGCGCAAAATACCAACCGGACCAGCAGCCTTAGAAAAGAATTCGCCTACAGCCTCGGCTGATTCCACCACATGTTCGGCCCTATCGACAATCTGTTTAAGTGTGCGCAGCAACCGGATGATTAAGACCGCGGCGGCAATCGCCAACAGTAAAAAGAGCGCTAGGGCAGCAGCCAGGATGATCACGAGTATTTCTTGTACGGTACTTAGGTCCATAGGTATGAGTATATAACGCCTTACAAATAGCTAGCTGTGAATTTGCTTACGAAGCGTTATTTCTTGAGACGCTCTTCAAGATAGGCACGAAAGGCCGGGCCAAGCTCGGGGTCTAACAAGGCGTGATCGGCGATAGCCTCCAGGTAGCGGCCCTTGTCGCCAGCATCATGCCAGACGCCATCAATAAAACGGCAATACACGTCGTGCGACTTGGCATATTCGTTAATGGCATCGGCCAGAACTATCTCGCCACCTACACCGGTTTGCTCCTTTTCGACGATGGGCATAATATCGGGAGTAAGTAAAAAGCTGCCTACCGAGGCAAAGAGCGACGGCGTATTTTCGGCACCAGGCTTTTCGACCAAGCCGTTTACCTTGTAGGTACGCTCATCAATCTGGTCAGCAGTATCAATCATGCCTAGTCGCTTGGTGTCTTCCGGCTCAACCTTAACGGCCGAGATAACCGGGCCATTGCTTCCGGCTTTTTCAAAAGCATCTACCAATTGCTGCGGGTACGGCACCTCGCAGCGAAAGAAATCATCAGCAAACACATAAAAGAACGCTTCGTCTTTACTC
>DATCYV010000056.1:0-2909 GCA_036526215.1 Saccharimonadales bacterium (SeqCode) | reverse complement strand
GGTGTCGGGCAGGTTCATGCCCTTGCGTTTAAGGAGATAGCCGTCGTTTTCAACCTTGGCATAGACAAGATTGCCCTCTACCTTGGTAACAGTGGTACGGACTTTACCGTCAAACAAATACAGACGCTCGCCGGGCTGTACCTTGGTACTCAGGTCGTACTGGGTTGGGACGTGGCCGGTCTGTTCGTAATCGCACTTGTATTCAAAAACCAGTTCTTGGCCAGTCGTGACCTCGATTTTGTCTTCGAAGTCGCCAAGACGCACCTTTGGGCCTTGCAAGTCTTGCAAGATGGCAACAGGCTTGCCAAGTTCTTCGGAAGCTTTGCGTACCCACGGAATACGGGCAGCATGTTCTTCGTGCGTGCCATGGCTAAAGTTCAGACGGATCATGTTAGCGCCAGCGTCAATCAGCTGGTAAATCGCTTCATACGAATCAGTGGCTGGGCCAACCGTTGCAACGATCTTTGTCCGCTTAAATGATGTAAGAGGCACCTTTGGCGCCTTATCGGTTAAATGCATGCTTAAAGCTCCTCGCGTGCGTAACTAGCTTTTTGATTCATGAGAATTATACACCTCTACCCCACAAAATGGAACAGAGGTGTACGAATTGTCTGACTTGGCAGGGAGACTACTTGCCAAGCCGGGCTTCGGTCTTGGCGATGTCGATCGTGGTTTTAACGACTGTGTCTGGGGCGAGCGACATACTGTCGATACCGGTTTCGACCAAAAAGCGAGCGAACTCTGGGTAGTCAGACGGAGCCTGGCCACAGAGCCCAATCTTCACGTGGTGCTTTTTGGCGATCTTTACGATATTACGGATCAGCGTTTTGACGGCGTCGTTGTTTTCGTTGTAGACGTGCGCCACCTGGGCGTTGTCGCGGTCAACACCGAGCGTCAGCTGAGTGAGGTCGTTCGTACCGATCGAGAAGCCATCGAACAGCTCGGCAAACTGCTCGCCCAAGATGACATTAGCCGGGATTTCGATCATAACGTACGCTTCAAAACCGTTTTGACCACGCTTTAGCCCGTGTTTAGCCATGATGTCCAGCACCTTGTGGGCTTCGTCAAGCGTACGGCAGAACGGCACCATGCCCTTGATGTTCGTCAGACCCATGTCATCGCGAGCTTTTTTGAATGCTTTGCACTCCAGCTCAAAAGCTTGGCGGTACGCATCGTCGTAATACCGGCTGGCGCCGCGCCATCCGATCATCGGGTTGTCTTCGACTGGCTCAAATTGGCGGCCGCCGATCAGCCCGGCGTACTCGTTAGTCTTAAAGTCACTAAAGCGGATGATGACATCCTTGGGATAAAAGGCTGCACCAATGGTAGCGATGCCTTCGGCCAGTTTATCAATGAAGTACTGCGATTTGTCTGCGTAACCAGCGGTCAAATCTTCGATTGTTTGGCGCGTCCGCTTGTCGGTAACCTTATCAAAATGAAGCAGCGCCAGCGGGTGGATCTTGATATGCGAGTCAATAATAAACTCTTCGCGCGCCAGGCCAACGCCGTCGTTCGGGATCATAGAATATTCAAAGGCCTGGTCGGGCGCACCGATGTTCATCATCATCTTGGTTTTTGGCCGCTTGAGGTTGGCTACATTGGTCCGGTTCACCTCATACTTTAGCTTGCCGGCATATACTTGCCCGTCGCCACCATCGGCGCAGTCAACGGTAACCTGGCTGTTGTGGGCGATCTTTTGGGTGGCATCACCGGTGCCTACAACGCAAGGGATACCCAACTCGCGCGAGACAATCGCCGCGTGGCACGTGCGGCCACCTTTGTCGGTAACGATCGCACTGGCGTCCTTCATAATCGCCACCCAGTCTGGGTCGGTCATTTCGGTAACCAGCACATCGCCAGGGCGGAAGGTGTTAATGTCTTTGAGCGACATAATGCGGCTTACCCGCCCGGCGCCGATCCGCTCGCCCACGCTGGTACCAGTGGTCAGCAAAGCACCTTTTTCAAGCAATTTGTACGATTCAATGATGTTGGTGTCGCGGCGCGATTCAACCGTTTCACCCCTAGCCTGCACAATGTAAAGCTGGCCGTTGTCTTCGTCCAGCGCCCATTCAATGTCCATTGGCCGGCCGTAGTGGTTTTCGATCTCGATTGCCCACTTGGCGAGGGTTATGACCTGCTTGTCATCGATGGCAAAACGCGCTTGGTCTTCTTTGGATACGGCAACGTTCTTGGTTTTGTTGCCGCGCACGGGGATCATCTTCATCTTTTTGCCGCCAACGCGCTTTTTGAGTATAGCTAGCGTTGGTTTAAAGACCATGAACTCATCGGGGTTAACTCGCCCCTGCACGATGTTTTCGCCCAGTCCATAAATAGAAGTTATAACCACGGCATTGCGGAATCCGGTTTCGGTATCGATGGTAAACATCACGCCAGCCGCCTTGGAGCGCACCGCCACCATTTGCTGGATACCGACCGACAATGCAACCTGCATGTGGTCAAAATTATTTTCGACCCGGTACACAATTGCCCGGTTGGTAAACAGCGAAGCAATACATTTTTTGGTTGCCTTAATAACGTCTTTTTCGCCGCTAATGTTCAGGTAGGTTTCTTGCTGGCCGGCAAAGGAGGCGTTGGGCAAATCCTCTGCTGTGGCACTGGAGCGCACCGCCACGACTACGTCTTTTTGGCCGCACTGGCGGCTCAGTTCGCGGTAGCCTTCGCAAATTTCTTTTTCAAAGTCCTTGGGAAATTTGGCTTTTAAGATGATTGCCCGGGCTTTGGCACCGCGCTTTTCAAGGTCGCGAACGTTGGTTATGTCGAGCCCTTTGAGTACGTCTTCGATTTTTGCCTTGATCCCGGCCGCCTCTAAGAAGTAGTAGTATGCCTGCGCAGTTGTGGCAAAACCATTCGGCAACTGCACGCCCTTGGGCGCCAGATGGCGCACCATT
>DATCYV010000055.1:0-4298 GCA_036526215.1 Saccharimonadales bacterium (SeqCode) | reverse complement strand
CGCGGTCGCGGACGGTCACTGTGTTGTCGTCTAACGTATCGAAGTCGATGGTTATACAGTACGGCGTACCGATTTCGTCCTGGCGACGGTAGCGCTTGCCGATGTTGCCGTTGTCGTCCCACATGACTGCGCCAAACTCTTTTTTGAGCATGCCGTAGACTTCTTTGGCTTTGCTGACGAGTTCTGGCTTGTTCTTGAGGAGTGGTGAAACAGCGCACTTTACCGGTGCCAAGTGTTTTGGCAGCTTCAAAACATGGCGCTTCTCGCCGTTGATTTCGTCGACAGTGTAGGCTGCAACCAGCACGGCCATAATCGCGCGTTCCACACCAAAGCTTGGCTCGATCACGTGCGGCACAAAGGCTGGCGAACCGTCTTTGGGGCGGTATTCCATACTCTTGCCGCTGGCCTTTTGGATGTTGGTCAGGTCAAAGTCGGTGCGATACGCCATACCCAGCAGCTCGTCGCGGCCGTGCGGAAAGTCAAATTCAAAGTCGATGGTTCGCTTGCTGTAGTGGGCCAAATCATCGGCAGGCACTTCTAGCTCATGGGTCTTGTCTTCTGGCAAGCCGAGCGCCTTGAACCATTCATGTATGCGCCCACGCCACATTTCAAACGCTTCTTCCCATTTGGCGGGATCTACAAAGTACTCAATTTCCATCTGTTCAAATTCACGCGAACGGAACACGAAATCACGTGGACTAATCTCATTACGAAAGGCCTTACCCTGCTGCGCCAAACCAAATGGCAAGTCCGGGTAAAAGCTATCGACGACGTTTTTGAAGTTGGTAAAGATACCTTGCGCGGTCTCTGGTCGCAGATAGCTTGTGGCATTTTGGTCAGATAGTTTTACCGTGTTGAATTGATTTGTTGGTGGCACCTCGACTTTGAGATCTTTTTCATTGTAGACGATTGCCTTGACCGTCAGGCCTTCACCTTTAATAGTAGTTGACGTTGGGCCAACAGTTGTATCGAACATCATATTGAACTGGCGCGGCTCGCCAAATGTACCGCTCTGACCGCAGGTTGGGCATTTGCTGGTGTCAATCTTGTCGGCACGAAAACGAGCGTGACAGTTAGAACACTCTACCAGCGGATCAGTAAACGTTTCGGTGTGGCCGCTCGCCTGCCAAACCTTTTGGTTCATCAGGATGGCCGCATCAACGCCGTACATGTCGTCGAGGTCGTCAACAAACATCTTCCACCACAGCTGCATAATGTTGCGCTTGAGGGCGACACCAAGCGGGCCGTAATCCCAGGTACCGCTCAAACCACCGTACACTTCGCTACCTTGGTAAATAAATCCGCGCCGCTTGGCGAGGCTTGCAATTTCTTCGAGAGACACTTCCGGCTTCATATGCGGTAAATTATACCGTAACAAGGGTTAAAATGCGAGCTGCATTAGGTGATGGAGCATGGGCGTGCACTCCCCGGCCAGTTTGGTGCCGCCCTGCACTTTAGCGAGCGCTAAGGCCGAGTGCCCAGCAAACGCCAGCCGCAAAAACTTAATATGCTGCGCGTCAAACTGGCCGTGCGGCGCCGCCATAAAGCCCATGCGCTCAAAGTCAAAGGTGTATTGTTGTTCTGGTGACAACGGACTGCCATGCTCATCTGTTTGCAGATTAGGCCCCTGCCCGCCCAGCCGCAGCAGTTGCGCGTCAAACCAGAAGCGAATCAGATCTAAAGATACCGACAAGTCATTGAGCGCCTCCAGCGCACCTTGCAGCAGCGCAAAATACTCTTCTTCGACCTCGCTCTCGGTCACTTTATTGAGCCTTTTAAGGAGTTCATACGCCAGCATCGTGCGGTCCAAATCGCTCACGATGTGCTCATAATGTTTCACGAGCCGGGTCGACACCAGCGTACCAACCTCTCCCCTGCCCTTTATAAACGTGATTTCACTCACGCTAAACAGCTCAATACCGCCGGCCAGTTTTGACTTAACTTTGCGCACACCTTTGGCAAGCAGAGTCACCTTGCCATAGTCAGGAGTCAGCAGCGTAATTATGCGGTCAGCCTCGCCATAATCGGTACGGCTTAAGATAATCGCCCGAGTAACTCGTTGGTTCATTGCGCTCTCGTCTGCCCGTTTACCGCCGAAACCAGCTGGCGCAAAGATGTGGCTGGCTTATACAGACATGCCGCAACCCCAAAATCCCGTGCCAAAGCCTCTTGCACCGGCGCGAGCGAGGCCGGGTCAAGATGAGTGTTAACAACCACCGGTATATGCCGCCACTCAACGTATGAACGGAACTCGTGCAAAAACTCAACACCATCGTGCGCTGCCAGCCGCAGCTCAAGCAAGACCAAATCTGGTTGGTCATCGTCGGCAGCCTGCACTGCTGCCTGCGCCGTTACAACATGCGTTACATGATGGCCAACGTGTTGTAATGCTTGCACATACGTCCGTGCAAGCGCAGTGTCTGGTTCGATCAATAATACCTTTGCCATGAATACAATAATTATACAAAACGTAATTGTTGACTTGGTTGCAAGGTCGTTGCCAGACCCTGCTGATGCAGATGCTTACCAACCCTTAATCGCGTGGCCATAGCCCGCAAAATCGTGTCGGCCACAAATAAACCCGCCCCGGTATTGCTTAAGGCACTCAGCGGACGCGACGCTTCACCCTGCAGAGCGAGCGCCTTACGCCATGTCTCGGCACTCAGATGCTCATATGTACCATACAAACCAGTTACAATGCCGTGTGGCGTACGATGCACAGCAAGTGTTAGATGCCCGCCCGACTCCATAGGATACCCCTCAAGCAATGCATACCCCAGCGACAGCAGCGCCGAACGCAAACCGGCTGCATGCGCCATAACCGGTTCATATCTGCCCGCAATTCTCAGCTCTAGCCGTGCGTTATGCTCCTTGGCAAAGCCTTCTAGTTGGTGCGCAGTATCAACCAACAGTGACGACACCGATATCGGCTCGAGCAGCAAACTAGCCTGCTCCTGCAGGAGCTGCAACCCTAGCAGGTAGCTATCCACCAGTGTGAGCGCCGCTGCAGCATGTGTACGGATTGCCGCTAGGTCGGGCAGCTTTACATCGCCCGTCAGCTGACCCAGCTCGGCTTGCCGCGCAATGGTAGACAGGGGCATCTTAAGCTGCTCTGCAACCGACCTCAGGAGCCGCGTCGCTTCATCAGATTGTATGGCGCTGTCCCCTTGCACCCGTATGCCCTCTTAACTACCTCTAGTATAAGAGACCTACGGAACAAATGAAAGGTTTGGCAAGATGTTTGTATCAAGATCACTCTTGAAGTCGTTCGATTCCGTCCAAATACGGAGGGTCATATTGCGCAGCGGCAAAATGACCATGATCCCTTGTTTGGTTGGGGTAATCTGACCTTCGACGCGTGAACCTACCACACTTGGCACCTTGGGCAATGTGTATGGGGTAACCGTAACCTTACCGGCCTGCAGCGAAGTCTTAAACTGGCCAAGCAGCGTATCGTACGGCGTCTGCACAAGCTCGACGCGCAGCGCAAACGATTTTGTGATGTCAGTCACACTTGGCACAACACCAGGCTGAAAGTATGCGCTAATTGGGTTGCCACCTGCGTCATTTTCAATCACATAACCGCTCCAGGTTTTGGGGTAGTTCACCGTAATGTTGCCAAATGTAGACGGGCCAATATATGAAACCAAGGGCTTTTTGGCAGCTTCGGCGTAAGCCGCAGCGTCAGTTTGTTTTTGGGTAGCAACAGCCTTAGAGACAGCAGTAGCCGAAATCTGATCGCTATCGTTCTTGTAATGGCTGCGCTGGGCAAACGCCCAAAAACCAAAGCCCAATGCCCCAAAAAAGAACAAAACGAGCAAAATAAGCGGTATCAAAAGTACGTTTACAGCACCACGCTCAGATAACCTATTCATACTGCTCATGGTAACGTATATCCCGCATTAAAGGCAAGCACTATTTGTATTCATACAAGAATACGCCATCACGCTCGGCCACCGGCTCTTTGCCGGGGATGGCAAAGGCAAAGCTTGCCACACGAGTAGTCGATTCTGGCCGCCACTTATGGATACGTTCATCTAGCTTACCCATGTAACGCGGCAGCATAAAGGTAAAGATCGCATCGGCGCGCGGCCACGGCGCACCCCAGTAGCTGCCCCAGACAATTCGCACCTGGCTGCGGTAGCGAAAGGTCACTAGGTATGACACGACGACCAAAATTGGATTCAACTCAATGCCCACTACCTTCAGCCCGCGCTTAGCGGCGGACAGCATCACCCGGCCATCACCCGAACCAAGCTCCAACAGCGTTTCACCCTCTTTCAGATCAAGCAAATCTA
>DATCYV010000054.1:0-7773 GCA_036526215.1 Saccharimonadales bacterium (SeqCode) | reverse complement strand
CTGGCATTTGAGGTCTTTCTTTTCGATCCAGGCTGGAAAGTCGTGTTCGCGTACAAAACGGTCGACGGCCATAAAGCCGACATTGTGACGGGTCTGTTCGTACTCAGGACCGATGTTGCCAAGCCCTACAATGAGCATGGCCTTGTTTTGGCCGAGGGTATAAAATTGGATGTTGTCGCCCGCTTGGGGGCGCCGTTGGAATAATGCCATGGCCTTAGTATACGAGAGCGAGCCAGACATTGACAACCAGACTGACATGCACTTTAGTTAGTTTATATGTATGGTCTTAGCCCTGAGCGCGCAAGAGCAAGCCGTAGCCTTGATAGACAGCAAGCGCGTATTATTTTATAATATAAATATTATGTCGAAGGATGCAAAAAACAACCGGCCAACATCGATGGGCGCTAAAAGGTCCTCATTTGAAGTGCAGCGTCTTATTGTCCTCACTGCTAACGCTATGCTTGGCGATGAGCGTCTCATGCAAAATGAGCCGGTACGCGTACGTGCTGCAGAGTATTTAGGCTGGCTTATGGACAGGGCGTATGAGTCTGATCTAGAAGGCCGCCACAATGCTCAGCTTTCTGTTGTTGCGCTTTTATACGAGGGCGGTCACGAAATGCGGGTACGCTATGGCAATCCGCAGCTGGCGGGCGTTGACAGCCAGATGGCTCCTGTTTCGCTTGAGGATGCCTGTAATGCTGCCGACGCTGTCGAAGCATTGCGCGAGCATATGACCAATGTCTATGCCGCCCAGTACTCCTAACGAGCAATTCCCTTATTCTATATACGACTTTGTGCACTGTGAGCAAAGATATGGTATGGTTGTGCAAAACGGCGGCGTCCACCGTTTTGCATGTAACGAGGAGATAACAATATGCCTAAGGAACGACCGCAGACTGAAGATCCTGACTTGGGTGTGAAGGACGGGTATGCGCCGGCATTTAGGGCGCTTGTGGATTTAGTGGGAAGCGAAAGGGCCGCTATGATCGTGGCTAGTGTGAGTATAGCAGCAGGAGCATTAGCAGGCGGTGCTGGCCTTGTCGTTTTTGCGGAGCATATGTTGTCTGCCCTGGTCCTCAAGAACAGCGGCAGGAACTGCTGGTACAAGGCGACCAGATAGCGCCGCCTATGGGCTATTAATTCCGAGGGGTTATTTTTTATTATCGTGCCAGAAAACCCCGGCCTTTCAAGGCCGGGGATGAATGGTTCCCTGGAGCGAGCGTAAGCGGAGCTTGCGCTCGCGTAAGTAATCCGGCATGCTTGGTGCATGAGCAAGTATCGCGTTGGCGCCCACACGACCCACCGCTTGCAGTACCACCTTGTCTGGGTTCCCAAGTACCGCAAGCGGGTTTTGCGAGGCCCACTGGCGCGGCGGTTGTATGAGCTGCTCCAGCAATGTGCCGACATGAATGAGTGGCACCTTGAAGAACTCAACGTGCAGGTGGATCACGTTCATCTGCTCATACAGCTGCCGCCCAAAGAAGCGGTCTCCCATGCCATGCAGCTCATGAAGGGTGGCACATCGAAAGTGATTCGGGATGAGTTCCCTGAGCTAGAGGAATTCCTCTGGGGAGACAGCTTGTGGGCCGATGGCTATTTTGCAGAGTCAGTGGGTCAGGTTACCATTTCCAGAATCAAAGCCTACATCCAAAATCAGTAGCACCGAGCATGACAGCTCACCAGAAGCCGTGGGCTTTAGCCCGCGGAGTGTTCACTTTAAATTAAAGAGCTGTTGAAACGAGGTTGGCTAGCACCTGCTGCCCTTTGATCGTTGGGTGAAGTGGCGCGAGGTCGGTAGGCGCTTGCACCCAAGGGTCGCTCGAACATACGTCGTGTCCGCTAAAGTCTACCGGTATGTACTTTACGAATGAGTAATGTGATGCCACGTCTTGGAGAGCGGTGTTTAGGTTATCCCATTCACTATCGAGCCAGGCTAGTTCGGCGGCAGTTAGCTGTGGACTAGCACAAGCCGGTGAAAACGGGTGGTAATAACCGGTCATGATTACCTCGGGCGGATTACCGTGGCTGCGGTTTTGGATGGCATTAAAGGCGATGTGCCACTTGACTTTCATGGCCGAGATGTAAGCACTGGCTACAGCATTATAGCCGGTGCCGCCGCAGGTTGTGGCGTAGCAGGCGCGAATAAAGTCGGCCCAGTGGGCGTCGTTGGCGCCCGCGGTAACGGTAATAAGTTTAGGTACGCCATTCGCAAAGGCGGCATCTAACTGCGGGCCAACTTCACCGCCCGCCGTGTTTTGATCCGTGAACAGGTCGCCTACTTTGGCGCCGCTACAGCTGGCATTGATCAACTGCATGCCGGTTTGTGTGGCCACGAGATTTGGATAGCCATATGGCGAGCGGGCACACTGTTGGTCGTTAGCCGAGGCGCCAGAGGCTAAGGGTAAGCCTGCCCCGGCGGCCACCGAATCGCCCAATGCTGCGTAGATCTCAGCTTGCGGTGGCGCTGGCGCAGGGGGTGGTGCGGGGAACCCAGGGTTTAACGGCGGATTTGGTAATGGCGGGTTCGGATTGGGCCGACACTGGCCGGATACGTCAAGATTAACGCCTGACCATAAACCGCACCAGATAGGATTGCCGCCGGAGAAAGCCGAAGCCGCATGAGTTGCCCCTAAGGCGATGGTTAGGCTAACAATTGCCGAAGCCAGAGAAGCCAGAAAAGTACGTTTGCGCATGTGGTTACCCTCCTAACCTAAGTGCTACAAATTGTAGATGCGCCCGCGATCTGGGACAGTCGGAATTCTTACTGGCACCGACGCCATTTTTTGCTATTTAAAGCTATAGCGCCGCTTCAAGGGCAGCCCACTCCGCCTGTGAATCGTCTTCTGGTATGTTAACGCTGACTTGGTCGCCCGGCTTTGCCTTAAAGTAAGTAACGCTGGCAAGCAGCACGCGGAAGTTGCGTTCGCCGACCTCTACGTAGTAATGGCCATTTTCAAGCTTAAGAGCGCCCACAACCTGCTTGCGTGGGATTGGCCCGATTTGCTTGTAGAGAAAGGTGCCGTCGTCGGCGATAGTAAGCTTGAGGATGTCGCCCTGAACGAGCTTGGACTTAGACGCGTAATTGGCTGGCACTGGATACATTTTGCCGTCTGAACCAACCATATTTTGGCCGTCAAAGACACCTTCTATAACCTTGCCAATGTTTTCATCCTTAACCACTGGCGCGAGTTTTTCGTCGTCGCCAACAAGACTAATCAGCAGCTCAGTAGCGGCGGCAAGATTAGTTTCGGCCTCTTGGATGAGGGCTCGTAACCGTTTGATTTGCTTGTCTGGAACGTCTGCCATGTGTCTTTATGTCTCTTCTATCGTCTCTCACGCAGTGTTTGTTTCTATACACTTCCACCTAAAACTATCATGTTTGATTCGTCAAGTCAAAAAATAATAACGAGCTGTGGATAAAGTACGTCCGCAGCCGCAGTTTATTGGTGCAACGTGAAGTAGTATAGCAAAAAGTCTGAGAGCTCGTTACCCGCTGTTCGTTGTAAAATTGCGTAGCGTAGCAGTGCATAAATGTGCAGGAAACCGATAATTATGCTACAGTTAGCGTCAAATACGTCAAACTGCGCATATGGCTAGCCCCGAAAATACTATTGACGGCCTGTTTGGCACTGATCTAGCGACAGGTGCAGAACTGGATTATATAACTGCGCTTGCCGACATATTCTGTTGCCGTGTAACAAATATGTTTAGCGGCAACAGGTTGGCCGGGGTCCATATGGCTCCTGGTACTGGTCTTGTCACTCATGATGCCACCGATGATGTAGTGATCCCGCACTACGGTTCGCCAAATAAAGCAATAGGTGGTTTGGATATTTATACGGATGCCGCGTTTTGGAGACAGGAATCACGGCAACTGGCATCGGCTGAAGGGTCGTGTACGGGGCATGATTTAGTCCGGCTGGCAGATTTTTTGGGCACATCGCTCGTGCGACTCGATATTCGATGGCGAAAAGGCAGTGTCTCAACCTCTTCGCCTGTAGGCGCAGATGGTCGGCCAAACAAGATGGTTACTGTAGAGCCTGGCTGTGTCGAAATCATCGCCGAGAGTGAGCGCCTACAAAGACAACTACCCTTATATTTGCCTAGATATACTCCCCCGTTTCCAGCTGGCGTTAGGCTTGCGCATCGTTCACGCCCACGGGCGTGGCGCTTTACTGGTGCCAATGCTGCTGCGGCTGAGGCCGCTGCCGGGACTGCTCCTACCCATGCTGACTGTGAGGCGTTGCTGATCGTGCTTAGGGTTATGGGTAGGTCGCTGCTGCGCCGCACGGTCGTTTAGACTGCCCGCCCGGCCTCATTGCGGCCAGCAGCCCTTTGCCGTAGCCCATGCGATCTGCATCTGCCCACAACAAAAAACCGCCCGGGATAATCCCAGGGCGGTTTTTATATAGCAAGTCGAACTACTTAGGCGAGCTCAACAGTAGCACCGGCTTCTTCAAGAGCCTTCTTGTGTGCTTCTGCGTCTTCCTTCTTAGCCTTCTCAACAACGGTCTTTGGAGCACCGTCAACGAGAGCCTTAGCTTCACCAAGACCAAGACCAGTAATGTCCTTAACGGCCTTGATAACGGCTACCTTCTGAGCGCCAGCGTCCTTAAGGACGACGTCCCATTCAGCCTTCTCATCGGCGGCAGCGGCGCCACCGTCGGCAGGAGCTGCAGCAACAGCAACAGCTGCGGCAGCTGGCTCGATGCCGTACTCATCCTTCAGGATGTTCTTAAGTTCGTTTACTTCGAGGACAGTCAACTTGGTCAAGTCTTCTGCCAACTTCTTCAAATCAGCCATTTCTTTGATTCCTTTCGTTATAGCTTATGCGGCAGCCTTAGCTTCGATACCATCAAGCAAGCCGTGCAAGTTGCCCGAAAGCGCACTTGTAACGTCGTTGACTGGTGAAAGCAGGGTTGCAACAACTTGAGCGATAAGCTCGTTCTTGCCTGGCAATGCAGCCAGGGCTTTAACTTCGTCGCTTGAAGCAAACTTACCCTCTGGGGTAATTGCACCGACGAATTCGATGGTTGGGTTAGTCTTTGCAAAATCAGCCAATGCCTTAGCGGGAGCTACTTCGTCTTCTTCGTTGAAGGCGTAAAGGAGCATACCGTTCAGGGCGCTGGTGTCAACATCCTTAAGGGTGTCGTTTTGCTGAAGAGCCTTAACAACCAAGCGGTTTTTGACAACTTGCACCTTGGTGCCGTTGCCACGGGCGTCGCGGCGGAGCTGTTGCAGAGCTTTAACAGTTGTGCCTTCGTATTTGGCAACAACGGTCATTTTGCTGGCGGCCAGCTTGTCTGCAACTTCTTTGACGACGTCGTTCTTTTCTTGTTTGGTTAAAGCCATATTACTTCTTCCTAATTTACTTTTAAATCTATTCGACCTACTAGATTTTTAAAGAACAAAAAAGTCTTTGGTTCTCGCACTACCAAAGACTAGGACAGGTAAACAAAAATTTTTGTTTCACTTCCTCGGTAGCATTCTTAGGCTTTTTGATGGCCGCTACTGTCTTCGGTAATGAGATCAGGGGTTATTATACACGAGCACTAGTAGATCGTCAACAGACTATGCGGCACGGGCACAGGCGGCTATAGTACTTCCCCCAAGAGGATAGTTTTAGCTATTCCTATTTGAGAGGCTGACTCTGCAGAGAGCTGATTAACCTTTCCAGTTCGTGACTGTATAGGTGAACCTGTTCCCGGGTTGTTTCCCGCCCTGATTGATTTAATCTCCAGTAAAGATAGAGGGAAGCGCCGAGCTTGTCTACATTCATCCAAAGTCGGATGCGATCTTCGTCTATATTGCCGCCTCCTGCTCGGTAGCCAGCGAAGAGTGCCTCCCGCTCATCAGGACTAATATGCACACGCCACTTGCCATGATTGTAATCCATGTCGTCATAGTAGATTGTCGAGAATTCCGCCATCGGATCATTCAGATGCGAGAACTCCCAGTCAATAAGTGAAACGCTGGTACCGTTGACCAGAATATTAGTTGGGGTTGCGTCACCATGTATCAAGGAACAAGGTAAAGAGTGCTGCTTGTTCTGAAACGTTACGACATACGATTTAGCATAACGGACTAATTCCCGAAGGCGTTTGTCGGGGTGATTCAATAAGGCGTTTTCATCGCCATACTGTCTGCGCCTTTTTAAAAAATTTGCCCACACGTTAACTTCAGACTCTTTGAGCGTGTTGTTGTGAGCACGGGCGAGTACAGTACCGAGGCTTTGGAAAAGAGGAGGGGTTAATCGTGTCACATGCTCCCCTCCTATATAGCTCTCCACAATCCATAGTTTCTCCTTCAACCTTTGGGTCTCATCGAAAAATATCAACTTAGGTACCTCCGGTAGGTTTAGTAATTCTAAAGCCTCTGCCTCTGCCTTCAATGAAGCTTGTTCGGAGTAGCGCGCAATACGAATGATCACCTTTCGCGTACTACATTCTAAAAGAAAGGTGTCATTGATTTCGCCACCGCCAAGTTCGGAATAGGCGCCTGTATAGTCTTTTAGCCCGGCGATTTGTGCGGCCTTCATAATGTCATCAGACATAATGCCACTCATCAACCTCAACTTCTACTCCAGCGATTTGCATAAAGTATTTCCCTAAGGCATCGGGTGATGCAAGTCGGGTGACGGGTTCAGCCATGCCCACCACCTTATTGTTGCCGACGAGGATTCTTTCCTTAATTTTGGCAAGCCGCAATATAGGAAGATCATTACCGTCATTGCCAGCATATCTGACAGATTCTAAGGGTTTGCCCATGATGGCGCACAGCGACTCCAAAGCGAAGCGTTTGTCTACATCCTCGGCGATAACCTCAGCAATTCGCTTATCCCAAGCAACGTTTAAGCCTTCTTGTAAAGCTGCCCTGTCTGGTGTGCGTGTATTAAATCTAAACTTAACCAAACAAGGCTCGGCAATTTGGAGTGCTTGCCGTAATGCCAGTCGGTCGCTTGGCAGAACGATGGCCTCTTGCCCAAATCGCGCCTCTAACTCATCTTGGCGACTTGCGTTGCCGCCCCAAATATATGATGTATCATGCAAACCCTTTGGATAAAAGCCCACAAAATCTATATCATCTGGGTTGTCTACATCTGCAATGGCGTCTAACTCATACCCATTCAGTGGCCGATAACTTGCATTTGTGTCTCGGCTGGAGTTTACTATTCTTCCGCCACGTTCTGTCGCTAGCGCACAATGTGCTGATACGAGTCTGTTTACATCGCCACATACCATAGCAAGCCGCTGATATGGACGTGTCGTTATCACGGAAGTTGGGATGCCTGCACGCCACAAGTCCTCAACTCCCGTAAGGACAGAGTCGGCGGGCGTGACCATCCCGCCGCCGTCTGGAGCTGCTGTACCGTCGTAGTCAAACACTACGAAGTCCCCAGCCTCTGATGTACCTACACTCATAAAAACCTCTATTAATCGTTACTGATTGCGAGCGCTTAGGCGGAGCTGTACCTTTTTTGTCAGATCCTGGTAACGAGACTCATCTCGTTCAGTTGTATCGTACTCCAATACCTCGTTGTCACCGGGAAGTTCTAAGTATGCTAGTTTCCCAGCTAGCAACTCATCCTTAAAATCTTCTAAATTGTTCGCTTCGTCATGACCTGGATGACGCTCAGAGGATAGTGCTCGCTGCTTAAACCGCTCGTAGAGTGCCTTGCCGTCACAAGAGCATTGAATTTGAACGGCATCTGCGCCTGTACTTTCAAGCAGCTCCGTTAGTTCTCCCTCGCTAAACTTTGGAATAAATTTACCT
>DATCYV010000053.1:0-13787 GCA_036526215.1 Saccharimonadales bacterium (SeqCode) | reverse complement strand
AGACGTTCAAGTATTCACGTCAAGCGGCACATGGACCAAGCCGACTGGCGCAAAAACTGTTAACGTCATTCTTATTGGTGGCGGTGGTGGCGGTGGAAGTGGCCGGCGTGGAGCTGCAGGAACAATCCGTGGCGGTGGCGGTGGTGGCGGTGGTGGCGCCAGGGTAGAAGCTACATTCGACCAATCCCAATTTGGCGCTACCGCTACGGTTACTGTCGGTACGGCCGGTTCTGGCGCTCCCGCCATTACAACTGACGATACTGATGGCACTGCCGGCACGAGCGGCGCTAATACTATAGTAACTATGGCAGCAGGGCTTGCTGCACTCCGAGCAGGCGGCGGAACGGGCGGCGGCGGAGGAACAGTCGCAGCTGGCACCGCAGGTTCACCTGGTCTCCCCGGAGCGTCAAGCGGAGGCGCTGGTGGTACGGGCAATGGCGCGTCCTCGTCCTCGCCGAGCACATTGAGCGGCTCTGGTGGTGGCGGTGGTGGCGGAGTTAGTGCGGCCAACGCCTTTGGTCAAGGTGGCATTGCTTTCGGCCCCGCAGACATTAACCCCTATGCTGGCGTCCTGGGCGGGACGACCGACGGAGCTAATGGAGCCACCTCAGCAGTTGTGCGCGCTAGTGGTCTTTGTGGCATGCCTGGCGGCGGCGGAGCTGGCTCGGTACTCACCAACGGCGGGTCCGGCGGGTCCGCAGCGGGCTATGGCTGTGGTGGTGGCGGAGGCGGAGCGGCCGTCAATGCCACGGGCAACAGTGGCGCTGGGGGCAATGGAAGCCCTGGTATCGTTATAATTACAACCTATTTCTAAAACAATTCGTTCGCTGGTCGCAACGGCAATCCAGCCTCAGAGCGAGAATATGTTTGTTAACTCATCTGGAGCTATGCGGCATTCGGAGTATGAGTCTTTGGCTGCCGTCGGTGAGTGCCATAAGGGTGGCGATTGTGCTCATGACGCGGGCCATAATAAAGCGCTCGCGGTCGACAGCCTGGTCGGGCAAGGGAAGTAGTTTGTAAGCCATCTGTTTAGAGCGCCAAAGATCATAGCCAAAAGCCTGGATGCCACCAAAATCATCACGCAAACGATTAGACGATAGCGTCGTATCGGGAACCATATTAACAACCACGAGACATTCATTGTGACAGCCAGACAACGTGGCGATGCTTTTGTTGGCACGCTTCTCCAGAATGTCAATAATCTTATCGCGCCCCGCAAAATAATCCTCCGAGCGACCATTCACCACCACTGCCGCGCCCATAACACGCAGGAATGTGTCGCGGTCGAACTTATCACCTAGCAACATCTTAACGACCCGTTTGAGGTCCTCGACCAGCTTGGGCTCGGTCATGGTTGCAAGGATCTTATCCATGCCATCGATTGCACCACAGCCGGCGGCTCCGTTTGCACCAGATGCTTCATCCCGGTGTCCGCCAGGCGCGAAACCAAGGCGTACGAAGTTACTGATCATGGCTTCGGCGTCAGCCAAAAATGTGCCACGTGTTAAGTCATCTTTATCAACACCCAATCGGTACGCCAGTGCTCCGCCAGGGGCCCCGCCGGGAACCTGCGGCCCCAGATTACTTTCGTCAAGATCCGGGTCATGACGACCATCGATGCAGCGCGTTTTGGCGCCAGGGTTAACATACACATAGTATTCGTTGATGCGCTTTACGGCATCATCAATTACTTTTTGTGAGGTCTTGCCCTCCTTGATCTGCTCGGCAGCAGAGACGCTACCAGGCCAGGCAACATCACTCAAGATACCGCAATCAATTATCAGCTGATCGTTATTGATACGCTCAATACGCCTCTTGGATGCACGGGCATGCACCGAAGGATGAATTTTGAGCAATTGTTCTAGCGCCACGACAAAAACCTCCTATTACCCGTACGTAAGCTGGAACGCAGCCAACAGATATAAAATTAGTCTTTATTCTGTTATACACCTTGTCTACACACCATGTCTAGGGCTTATGCTTGCAATATTGCCGTATGCTTGACCAACATCACTCACATAGCCTGCAGGGCCCGCTTCTTGCCCAAACTTTGAGAGGAGAGTGAACGCTTAAACGGCTCGTGTATAATTCAGAATGATGAATTGTCAAAAAACCGATAAAGCCAATGAACTATTTTTTCGTCGTAGACAAATAGGATCCTAAGAGGAACTGCGTAATCTATGTTTAAGTACCTTGGCCTAATACTCGTACTAATAACCTGGCTCGCAGGAATATACCTTGTAACAAAGTGGCGTGATAAGAATCTGCGCACTATTAGCCGTCATGCAGCCAGCTCAAAACACGCATCGTTACTGTTTGCAGTTGTGTTGGTTGGGTGCGGTACCCTCTTTTATGTCTGGTTGATAAAGTGGCTTGTGCCACACCTACAACTCGGGTTGTTATTCGAAATAATTCTTACTTTGGCTATAGTAGGCCAGGTTGTTACTGCACTCGCTCCCGATACTGAGGGTCTGAGCCGAACCATACATCACTACGCTGCATATACTATGGCTATCCTATTTATGCCACTTACGGCACTTATCTTTGCGGCACCGCCTATATCGACAGCTACACGGACGCTTGTTGGTATTACGGGTTTATATTTGGTTGCAAGTTTCACCGCCATTGTCATCCTTGGGAAAGCCAAGAACTATTTTCTCCAGTTCCAAGCAAGCTACATTATCGCATTTCAGTGTGCAATATTGGTTGCGGCATACTTATAGGGCATGAAACAAGGATTTATTGATCTCCAGGCACTCGCTCCCGACATAACTTTCATCCTGCCTTAGCTCTGCGATTACCTGCAGTGCGATAGGAGTATCTCAAGCACGCCGTTAATCTACAAGCGGCGCTGCAAAAATTCGAGTTTTATACAGGTAGAAGTTCCAGCCGGTAGTGATTGCAAGCGCTAGCGTTCTACTAACTGCGACCGGCATAAAAGCCGTCGTGAGCTTAGCGATAAGCAGCGTAAAACCAAAGTTAAACAACACCAGCGCAGTAACGGCAATAATCTGTGGTAGTAATACTTTGTGGTGCGTGCGCTTATCGCCAAAAGCGAAGAACTTTTGTAGTACAAAAGATACTCCCAGCCCCAGCCAAAATCCCAGCCCCACAGCTACCACCGAACTGGCGCCGAGCAGCTGCGCCACAAATATGATGATCAGCTCCAAGACGTACACACCGACGCCTACAATAAGATACCGGCCGGTCTTTTTGCTCATAAGCTGCATGATTCTTTCTTTCATAACGCCTACTTTTTTAAGTTAACGGAACGTCTTTTGTTAACAACGTACAGCGGACGGCCCTGGGTTTCAGCATGAATGCTCGACAGATAGATCCCCAAAATACCCTGGGATATAAGTAGCACGCCAACCAGCGAAGTCAGCCCCACGACTACATACGCACTACCAGTAACATGCAAATGCAGCCGATCGCCGAACAGCTGATTCAGGACCATGGCCAGCAGCAAAAGAAGCGAACAGGGCACAATAATCGCTCCCAGATAGGCCGCAAAGTAAAGCGGCGAGCGGCTTAGCGAGATCAGACTATCAATCGACAATGCAAATAGCTTACGGAATGTCTGAGGCGCTTCGCCAGCAGCACGCGCCTTGGCGGCAAAGTGCACGTAATGGTGCTCAAATCCCAGCCAGTCAATGAGCCCACGAGCAATCCGATTGCGCTCAGAACAACGGATAAACTCAGCTTGTACTTCACGATCAATCAAGCGAAAATCGCTTGCACCTGGAGTAAGGCGCACGTCTGGCATGGCGTTGATAATCTTGTAAAAGAGCTTGGAACCATAGCGTTTCACGAGGCCCTCGTTGGCATTGCTGGTCCTGACACCTATAACCACATCGGCGCCATCTTGCCAGTGCTTAACGAACTCCGGTATAAGTTCTGCCGGGAATTGCCCGTCGGCGTCGAGCGTCATAATTGCGTCGCCTTCTGCGGCAGTAATACCAGCAGTCAGGGCGAGCTCTTTGCCAAAATTGCGCGATAGCGACATTACGCGCACAGTGGTGTCGTGCGTGGCAATCTCGGTCAGTAGACTGAGTGTTTTGTCGGTGCTGCCATCGTCTACAAAAATAATCTCGCGCTTATAGCCCGGAAGTTCGCGCTCTACAACCTTCACTAGGTCAACATAAAAGCTCCGCACCGAGGCTTGCTCGTTGTAGGCAGGCACCACATAACTAATGAGTCCGGATTCTTTTGCCATTTTTCACATCATACTCAAAGCGACCAGTCGGGTCAATGTTCCTCGGTGTTGACCGAATAGATAAATAAATGCAAAATAAACAGTTCATGGTAAAACACAAATTGCGAGAACGATTCAGGCCATATTCGGTCGAGGTGCGGAGCCTGACTGAAAAAGCTCTAGACGCCAGCATTCGCATGCAAGATATTCCAGGCTATATTGGCAGCGGCGCAGACTCGGTAGTATGCCGCCTGTCTTGTGACCCCGATATTGTCGCAAAGCTACCCATCATAGAAAGCAGCGGTATAAAGCCAAGCAAAGCGGTTAAGGAAAGTGTCGGCGCGCTCGTGTTGGGCATGGGGGTCCCCGGGCTTGAGCAGATCGTTGCATACAGGAGGGCCAGACCATCAGCGGTGCTGTGCCGCTTTGTGCCAGGACAAACCTTGCGCAACGTCGCGGCCGATTCTTGGCGCATCCCCACCGAGCACTTTGCAGGCCTGCTGGCCACATTCAAAGCGATGCAAGAACGAGAGCTGGCTACTGATACCGGGGGCAGCAATCTGGTCTACGATCCAGAGGCTGGACTTACGGTCATAGATTATATAAAGAGCAGGAAACAAACACTCGCGCAGAAAGTACTGGAGTTTGCATCTCCCGAAACACTTCTTGCAGGAATCTCGATTGGTGCCACCGTGCCAGAGCATGCGCTTAGATTCCGCAATGTCTGCGCAACAGAGCTTGGGCCAGAAATTGCGGCTGACATGAATCAGATGTGGAGAAAAGATTGCTTAATCGTTCCCGCTTAACGCTCGAACCTAGCCCTAATTATCCTTTTCTTATCCACCACCTCAATGAGATAGGCGGCCAAAGCAGCATGCTCACTGCCCAGAGCGAATTGCACGCCTTCTTTGGCCCTAGCGTAACTGTTCTGCCGAAGACCAGCCGTACAGGAGTGGTTTCCGTAAATAGTGGCCGAACCTTGTCGGCTAGTTCCTCGGAGGGTAGATGCACTTCATCTGTCCGAATTGTAGCACGGTATGCTACCATACGCTCATGACAAGACGAGTAACAGTTCGCGGCATAGTGCTGCATAACGGCAAGCTACTGTGCGCACGGCTTAAGCCTTACAAAGATCATCTGAAACACGACAATAGCTACTGGTGTCTGCCGGGCGGCGGTCTAGAGG
This sequence comes from Saccharimonadales bacterium (SeqCode), assembly GCA_036526215.1. Lineage (GTDB taxonomy): Bacteria > Patescibacteriota > Saccharimonadia > Saccharimonadales > UBA4665 > JARIHD01. The sequence goes on along the minus strand of DATCYV010000053.1, from coordinate 8,406 downwards.
AAGGCGAGGCGCTTATAGCAGGCATTGAACGCGAAATGCTGGAAGAAACCGGTATTAAACCAGTCGTTGGTAATTTACTATATGTCCAGCAGTTCACTCACCGCAGTGACAAAGACTACCTAGAATTCTTCTTTCATATCACCAACGGTGGGGATTATGTGCATATCGACCTTGCGAACACAACGCACGGCATGGAAGAGATTGAAGAAATTGGTTTTATTGATCCGGCAACAACGCACATTATGCCAGAATTCCTAAAGACCGAGCCGCTTAGTGAGCATGCTACAAGTAACGACCCGGCAATAATCATATCAAAGCTGTAAAGCCTGTATAAGAACGGACCGCTTATGTAGGGACGCCGTGCCGTTCTTACTTGAACCGGAGTTGAGCAAGTGCGCCCCCGAAAAGTCAGTACGGGTGATACCGGGTAGTGTATAGTTGAGTGATGGAACAAACCACATGCCATCCTGTGCGCTATGTTGGAAGCATGTATTCTGGCCTGCAGGGCATGACTGCCACCGAAGCAGACATCGACGCAATTCTGGCCGAGATCGCACCGTTTGAGGAACACCAAGAGCTACTGTCGCACATCCCCGTTGGCGAACGGCGGCACTCCGGATACGTCCAGCCCACAGTAAACAGACTGGCACATATACTTAACGAACGCGGTGCGGCGCAAGTACTGCAGAACGCACCCGACGCTGATGGGCTATGGGCTAGTATGGAGGAACGTACACGACTACGCATGCTTCCTGGCGTAACACTGCAGCCAAACGATCTTGATTATTATGATTTGGCGCTGCAAGAGTGGCGAGCATTCCAGGCCGTTCGCGATGCTCGCCGCAGTTCCGGCACATGGGATGAAGGCTGGCGCTACCAGTACAGCGTCCCGTCGCCAGCCAGCCTCGCTATCGTACTACTCGGTCCGCAGTCATCCCGCGCACTAACTAATCTAATACACCCTGTGGATGCCGTTGCATCCGCACGGCAAATCTTTGGACATTACCAGGCTATTCACAATGCAACCGTAGAACAAGTTGGTCGCATCGCGCAAGGTATACCTGCTGAGCAATCAGTGGCGCAAATTGAGGCAACCGCCGAAATGCTTCTTGTTACCCAGGCGCACAAGTTAGGTGCGGGTAGAGCAGTCGCCAGAGCTATGGGAGGTTTGCTAGCAAAACTCGTGAGTGAACTCCCGTCAGATGTTGCCGTTGACCTGCACGCTTGCACTGGCAGTCTTAACAACGAGGCCGAGACAGGCATGCGTACACTAGAACCTTTTGTGTTACTGGTTAATGCCATGACGGCAAAGCTGCACCGGTTGGACCCAAACCGCAAGCTATTGCACGTACATTGTCCGGTTGCAAGATCAGACGCGCCCGCACGGACCGACGAACGCTACTACCGGCCGCTCGCCGGGCTGGAGCCGCCCGTCGGCATGGCACCTTACGAGTTCTACGCCGGTCTGGCCAACCGCTGCCAGCCCCTCGCAGAACAGCAGCGCGCATTAGCACTGACGCGCAAGCACTTACCCGGCATATTCGATGTACTGGGTGTCTCTACCTCCTGCGGCATGGGCCGCTATTCGCGTGAGGCAGGGATAGAAGTCCACCAAAACCTCGCACGCTTAGCGTTAGGCGAGTAAGGCCATTTTGCTTATTTCGTGGCGCTGAGCAGTTCCAACCGGTGGTCACGTATAATTCTCGCGATCATATTTGCCAGACGCTGAGCAGCTTCGGGGTCGATGGTTCCGGGGCGATTCAAACGCAGCTCTGTCGCACCTTGAGCGTACATAACAGGATTACTACCGCTCATTAAACCGGCTCGCAAACCTTGCAGATGACTATCTTGATTTAAGAGGGAAACGAGCTTGGTACGCAGCGCCGGGTCATTAACACCCAGACGCTTGAGGTAACTCAAAACGCCTTCGCCTTGTTTGATCGGGGTTTCGTGAATTTTAGTCGCAAGCTGATCCGTATTGCTAAACTGGCTTATGGTTTCCTGGGCATGCTGAGTTACCGCAGGTGCGGTTGAGTGAGTTGGCGGTGGCGCTTGCAGCTCGGTGTGATGCTGCATCTGTTCAAGCATCCTGTGCGTGCCATCCATGTTCAGCGTCTTTCCTGCATAAATTTGTTTAACGTCAGGAATATTGTTATCGTGTGCTATTTGCTCGATTACTCTCTGGAGGTTACCGCCTCCGGCAGAGACATGCATTGCTCGTAGTTGTTGGTCAGCAATGCCTGATAGGTTTTCGCCCCAAATAATGTGATGCGTGTAATGCTTCGTTGGATTCGGCGTAGGTACAGGGTGCTCGGCGCCACTAACTGTCGGCGTAGGTGTTACGCTCACCTCTGGCTTGGGCGTACTGGTAGTAGGAATTGGATGTTCAGCATGGGTCGTTGGATGAGTTGTCAGATGGGTCGTCGGGTGCGTAGTGGGCAATGCATGGGTCGTAGTCTCCACATGCCCGGGAGAATTGCCGCCACCAGTAGACAGGTCAATACCATGGCGCATATTTAGGTATGTCTTGACACCTAAGGTAGCCAGGCTTACCGTTGCAACAGCAAGCGCCGCGTTACCAAGGAGTACTTCTTTTGCGGTTGCACCGCGGGCCTTAATCGTGCGAATGTCTTTGCTGCGCTCTTGGGTTACGGGGCCACCAGTTACGCGGTTCAAGAGTACGGCTCCGACATAAGAACCAGGCGTCACGAACGAGGCCCGATCGCGCAACTTGTCGCCAATAAGATTATTGGCAGCCCGGACGTATGTGCTGAGCAGCTCTTCAGCCTTCCTGACGACCTTCGAGTCCATGCCCGCTTTTTTGGCGTATATAGACTCGGTGATGAGCCGGGTCATCGCGTTGAGCTGCTGATCGGTAGCACCGGCGAGCGCAGGAGCGGCATCACTTTTTTGCTTGAGGCCGCGCAAGTGTTCCTCGACCCCACGCCACACTTCGGGCATTTGGCCGTCGGCATGGCTTCTCTGCATTGCGTCACCAACTTGGCGAAGAGCGGTAAGCAATGAAAGGTCCGTATCTGGCGATAGCTTGCTAAAGTCCTCTAGGCCAAGCATCTGAGCAACCAGGCTGGCATCTTCACGCGTCAAAGGATCAAGTTCATACATCTTAAGACGCCCAAGCACATTCGCAGCACGGAGCTGGCCAGAGCGCTGGCGACGACGCGGAAGATGCAGGGAAACCCGGCGAGCAGACTGCGCAGCGACCGGCTCGGCGCCCTCTCTTGCCTCAGGTGCTTCAGGGCTTGCTTGCTGCGCCCCTGGGACATCGACATCAATGACCATCGCCACTTGGTCAGCGTCTGGCCCCCTGTCGGCCAAATCATGTATCAGTGTACTCGTTGCATCGGCGCGACCGTATAACGTACCCAATTCCTCAACCGTCAAACTCTCGCCCGAGGCAAGAATGATCTGGTTCCGCGTTCCAGGGGTGAGAGGAACGGTATGCATTGTTACGTCGATGGCGCCGTCTTCCGTTATGGCCGGCAATAGACAGCGCAAAATCCCGCTACCATCATTGCGATAAACCCTGGTACTGCTGCCATGCGCAAAAACACAGTATAAGTTTCCATCAGAAAGTTGAACAATGCGGCCTGCCGTCAGTTCGGCAATACCCGTATCGCGATAAGCTTGTGCCACATGCTGGCTGGCATCTTTAGGCGTATCAAAACGCAGCACATCACCTGCATTATCTAAAAAGGCCTCAGTAGCTTCTAGCGGTGATATACCCATGTCGCCACGGTTATTGGTAGCAACCGCAAAGGCAGCGCCTCCTCGCCGCATACTCGCTGCCACGTCTGGGAATGAACGCGAGCCCGACTCTGGATCATTCACCACAGCCACAGCCGCAGCCCCACGGATGTCAACTCCCTCTGGAGCCAATGTTTCATCCCAACTCGGCTGAAGGAATGAAATCTCATGATGCTCCGAAGCAACAGGCAATGTGTCAGGGGCTGTGATAACCGGTGGTCTTTCTGCAGGTTGTTGCTCTGTCATGGCAGCCTCCTTATGATCTGAAGATCATAGACTTACTGTACGTATAATACAACATTTTCTGTTGTATTGCAAGATCTGCACCCGAATGTCACCGTCAATCTTTGAGATTCATATTGGACTTGTAGTAATGTGTCTCGGCCCTTGCTATCATAAGAGGATTCAGAAGCAACTAGGAGGGCACTATGAAGCAAAAAATTACGCCAAACTTATGGTTCAACCACAACGCCAAAGAGGCCGTCGACTTCTATGTGGCGGCATTTCCGGGCAGCAGAATTACCAAAACAGAGTATTACCCCAAAAGTGCCGAAGAAGGGCTTGCCGACTTTCAGAGTGATCTAGCTGGCAAAGAATTAGTTCTTGAGTTTGAGCTGGGCGGGCAGGGGTTCGCAGCCATAAATGCCGGGCCGGAGTTTGCATTCAACCAAACAATCTCATTTATCGTAAACTTTGACCCGTCGCGCGATGAGCAGGCACAAGAACATCTTGACGCCCTGTGGGACAAACTTGTTGAAGGTGGCGAGGTGCTTATGCCGCTCGATGCATACTCATTTAGTAAGCGGTACGGCTGGCTCAAAGACCGCTACGGGCTTACGTGGCAGCTCATTCTAACAAACCCAGAAGGCGAGCCGCGTCCGTTCATTACTCCATCGCTCATGTTCACCAAAGAAAACACTAACCGCGCCAAAGAAGCGATAGACTTTTACACATCGGTGTTTAGTGGCTCCAAGATTGGCATGCTGGCGCCTTACGATGCAGATACTGGTCCGGCCAAGAAGGGCTCGCTCATGTACGCCGACTTTATGCTAGCAGGCCAGTGGTTCGCGGCGATGGACTCGGGCATCGATATAAACGCCACGTTCAACGAAGCAGTCTCGTTCTCGGTAATTTGCAAAGACCAAGCCGAAATTGACGAGCTATGGGGTAAGCTTTCAAGCGTGCCCGCCGCCGAGCAATGCGGCTGGTGCAAAGACAAGTTTGGCGTAAGCTGGCAAATTGTGCCCGAAAACATGGATGAGCTCATGAAAAAGCCTCATGCCTTTACCAATATGATGCAAATGAAAAAGATAGTAATCGCCGACTTTTAGCGCCCTACTAGAGAAACGATTGACAGGATGACCCGACGTACACTTATAGGATTTGGCCTCGTACTGCTATTACTGCTAATAGGCCTGGTTAGCTGGCGACTCTTTAGCGAACGTCCAAAAAACACAGTGCTGCCAACGCCGCCGCTTAAAGTGCTCGCTGCGCGCCACGATATAGAGCTGGGCAATTTTGCCATATCGTCATATCTTTCTGAGCCGCACTATAGCAATATCCTTTCATCGCAGTTCAACCTGGCGGTCATTGACAACACGCCAAACTGGTATTTTACCGATGGCGGGTTGCGGCCGAGCTCTACAACCTACAACTTTGCAACTATGGACAAAGTGGTGCACTATGCCCAAACCCACAACATGCAAGTGCAAGCCCACCATTTGGTCTGGGGCGAAGACAAGTGGTTACCTGGCTGGCTCAAGAACCGTCGTAGCCCCCAGCAGCTGCTCGACGACATGCACGACCACATTAGCACAGTCGTCGGCCATTACAAGGGAAAGATCAAAGAGTGGAGCGTCGTAAACGAAGCGTTCACGCGGCAACAGCATGTATATGGACTGCGCGATTGGTGGGCCGACAATATTGGCAGTACCAGCTATATTGACCAAGCATTTATATGGGCGCACCAAGCCGACCCCGAGGCCAAGCTCATCCTGAACGACTTCGACAATGAACACTTTAACCCTGTTTCGGACGCCATGTATGCGTATATAAGAGATGCTCGGGCGCGTGGTATACCAATTGACGGCATCGGCATGCAAATGCACATCGACGGCACACATCCGCCCGACGCGAACGAGGTTGCGCAAAACATGCGGCGATTTGGAGAGCTCGGCGTGCAAGTGTATGTCACAGAATTTGATGTCAATATGAGCGCAGTAGCCGCGCCCATTGCTGTGCGGCAAAACCTGGAGGGCAGCATATACTACGATATGATGCGCGCCTGCATTGAGTCAGGCAACTGCCACAGCTTTTCGGAACTCGGCATTACCGACAAAGAAACCTGGTACAACTATATGGGCCCGTCTACTGCAAACGCACTGCCGCTGATGTTCGACAAAAACTACCAGCCTAAGCCAGCGTTTTACGCATTTCGCAGTGCATTGCTACAAAACTAGCGTTGCTGGTCTGTTGAGCAACAACAGGCCGGCATCGATCACTGCATTAGCATTGGCGCGCTGGAAAGCAATATCCTCTTCGGCAGTTACAGTAAGCCCGCTACGCGGCGAGACGTACAGGCCATGCGTAGAATCTGCTACTACGACTGCGCGCGAGCGCAGATCTGCGGCGTCACCGGCTGGCAGCGCAGCATCCCATTCCTTATGCCACGCGCGAACACGGGCAGGCGAGGCCACATTCCAATCCAACGCTGGAGCAAACACTGTCGCATTGCGACCCTCAACCATTCTGCGTAAGCGCGCTTCTAGGTCATCAGCAGCATACATATCTACAAAATACTGCGGGTCAATCTTTGCTGCGCTTTCGGTCATATTGGAATAATCAAGCGCACCATCCGGCAGGTCAACAACGCGCATACGCGTGCCGCCATCCGACCGCTTCTTCATAGATTGAGGAGTTTCTATAGTATGGCGCGGTGACGGCAAGGGCGGCGCTATTGATACCAGTGCTGCAGGGCGCGTGTCCGAAAGACGCTCGACCACCTCTAGCGCTGCAACAGTACCAACACAATGTGCGATAACCAGCAGGGGAGTCCGCTCGTGCAAACGCCCTACATTAGCTTCAATGTCCTGAACCTGCAAGGTGGGATGGCGTATGGCCTGAGCACCCCCCTGGCCTTGGACACCGTCAATTGGAGTAAAAGGCAGTCCACGCGCAGACAGTTCTTGGGCAAGTATACGCAAAATTATGGTCGAGCGCATACCACCACCGCCACCAGCAACAAGGTACGTTTGAGGGCCAGGCTGCTCCAACCTCTCTCGCGCGGTTCCTCGACCGGCAGGCCGTGGGATGTTTGATAGTTTACTCATATATCATGTATCATGCTTTACTTTAGCTTGAACAGAGATTATATACTAAAACCAAGAAAAATAAAGGTGCTATACTACGGACACTATGGCAAACGCAATCATCTTACACGGCAAGCCCCAAAAAAGCACCTACTTCAGCCACGATTTACCCTCGGCAAGCAACGATATATGGATACCCTGGCTCCAGAATGAGCTGACAATTATGGGCATATCCGCCCAAACGCCTGATATGCTTAACGCATGGCAGCCAGATTACCGCATCTGGAAGAAGGAGTTTGAGCGGTATGACATTACCCCCGAAACCCTCCTTGTTGGACACAGTGCGGGTGGAGGCTTCATTGTGCAATGGCTCAGCGAGCACCCAGATGTATGCGTCGGACATGTCTTTTTGGTTGCCCCGTCTTTGGGTGACCGCTTTACTCCGAACGATAAATTTGATTACCCGGTGCTTGGCGGCATGTTTGAGTTCGATATTGACCCAGCTCTTATGGGGCGCGTCAAAAGCCTGACGGTTTTTCACTCTGATAATGACGGCAATCGGGTAAAGGCATCTGTTCGGTATATCCGCGACGCGCTGCCCAACATTGAGTATAAGGAGTTCCACAACTACGGGCACTTCCGCGGCAAGCGTGACATGCAAAGTGATGCATTCCCAGAGCTCCTTGCGGCAATCACGCTCAAAATAGGGCCCGTCGTAGTACGATAATCTCCAAGGACAAACCGCGCACGCACACTTAGCATAGTCACTACCAGCTAAACTATTGCATATACCTACACTCTGTTAGATAATCCCTTGGTGCAATCGAATCCACCGATCCCAGTCTTTACCAGCTTAGCCGACCCGCAGCTTATTGCTGCGCTGCAGAATGACGCCGTCGGCGTGCTGCTTTGTGATACTGTGTACGGCATAGTAGGCCGGGCCAAAAGCGAGGCAGCCGCAGCACGGGTAATTGAGGCAAAGGGCCGCAAATATAAGCCTGGCACACTTATCGCCGCCAACATACAGCAGCTCATCGATCTAGGGCTGCCCGCAGATCACCTTAAGATTGGCTCGCATTTCTGGCCGGGGCCGGTGAGTATCGTTATTCCGGCCGGACCGGAGCTTGAGTATATACATTTGGGCAAGAACTCAATTGTCGTGCGTTTGCCGGACAAGCCCGAGCTCGTAGCGCTACTCGAGGCCGTCGGTCCTTTATTGACCACAAGCGCCAATCTGCCCGACGAACCAATGGTGAATACCATCCAGGAGGCGCAGCAGCTCTTCGGGAGACGCCTAAATTTTTATGTTGACGGTGGCCAGCTTTCGGCCCCC
>DATCYV010000052.1:0-5967 GCA_036526215.1 Saccharimonadales bacterium (SeqCode) | reverse complement strand
CCAGATCAAGATTACCAAGATTGCTTAAAAAGCACGATAGCCCTGTGGAAAAACTAGCGAGCCTATTTCGGCTCGTTGTTTTTTTGTCTGCATATTTTGGTGTGCGTAGTATGTGTATCCATCTTAAAACAGCAGAGTGATAAGGGTCGTGTTACGTGAGTTGTTGCTAATACAACACGCGCAAGCAGCAAAAGCAGCGAGAAGGCTGGCGTTTTGGCGTATGCGTTTTACTGAATTTTCTCTTGAGTAGTTAATGAGGGGCGCCCATAATAATGGGATACGGCTAAGCTTATGTTTGGCACGTAAAATAAACATTCCAAACCAAAAGTGTTTAAACAAAAACTTAAAACACCAAGAACAGTTAGACGTGTGCCACGCGCGGCATTCCTCGCAGTTGCCGTGATGGCTAGTTTCTTGGTAGTTGTAGGTCGGAGTAATACAGCTTCGGCAGCTACAAGTAGCACCATCAACTTTCAGGCACGTTTGTTAACGGCCGCAGGTGCAGTAGTGCCTGACGGCCAGTATAACGTTGAATTCAAACTGTATACGGCGTCGACCTCAACCGGTACGCCAAACCAGGGTGCTTGCACAATGACGCCTGGCACGACGGCTGATCCAACTTGTGCGTGGGTAGAGACGCGCACAAGCGGCAATACTGTGCGGGTTGTGAACGGCTACCTAACAGTGAACTTAGGCAGTGTGAATGCCTTCCCGACGACTATTAACTGGGACCAGCAGCTATGGTTGGGCATGAACATAGGCGGTACAAGTGTTTCGCCGAGTTGGGACGGAGAAATGTCTCCACGCTTGCAGTTGACGGCTGTGCCCTATGCCTTTCGTGCTGGCACGCTGGTAGGTGGCACGGGCGCCAACACGACGGTGCTCGATACAGGTACGCCAAGCGGTAATAACACGATTCATCTGCCCGCAGCATCTGGCACGGTTTGTCTGCAGAGTAGCTCAGCTTGTGGTTTTGCGTCGGCTAGCGGCAGCGGCAGCTATATCCAGAACACTACTAGTGTTCAGTCCGCCAACATGTTTATACAGGCGTCTAACACGTCCTTCCCGACTGCTGTTTTTGAGCAAGCTGCTTCTGGAGCTGCTGATGTTATTAATGTTCTTAAGAATGACGGTACCACTAAGTACTTGAGCGTCAGTTCGGCTGGTAACTTTACCGTCGCCAACGGCAGCTCGTACTCTATTGGTTCAACCGCTTCTGGTTCAATTACTTCTGCGGGTGCCATTACGGTAACTGCTGGCGCCGCATCGACTTGGTCGACAAGTAGTGGCAACTTGGCAATCCAAAGTGCGAGCAACCTAAGCCTGACGAGTGCTGGGGCTAGCACGGTGTCACTTGGCGACACGAATGCTACTACTATTAGTATAGGAAGCGGCTCAAATATTGCCCGTACATTGACTATTGGTACTGGGGGGACCAGCACTGCGCAGGCTATAACTATCGGGAGCGCCGGTAGTACCTCAACGACTACTATTCAGGCAGGTAGCGGCACTGCCGCAGGTGACCTTGTGCTGCAGACCGCAGCCAGCGGCATCATTAGTATTGGCGCAAACGCCGTAACCGGCAAGGTCATTAACATAGGCTCGGTAGGCAGTACGGTAAATGCCTCAACTGTTAACATTGCTACTGCGAACGGCAATGCGACCCAGGCGGTTTCTATTGGTAATACTGGTTCGGCTAACAACTCCGTTCTCATTCAAGGCGGTAGCACTGCTGGTGCTGTTCAGATCCAAGTGGCATCAACTGGTATGATCGGCATTGCCAACAATGCAGTAGCGCAGACGGTGAATATTGGGAATACTACGGGAGCGTCGGCGGTCACTTTAGCAGCCGGAAGCGGCAACATTTTGATGAACTCTGCGAGCGGCACCGTTATGACTGTTGACACGGCTAACGGGCGTGTTGGGGTTGGCTCAGTTGCGCCAACGCGTACGTTCCAAGAGTCAGTTAATAATACGCAGATCGGCACACCAATGGCTTTGTTCCAGCAGGCAGGTACTGGCGACTCGTCGCTTGAATTTATGAATACCAACGCTAGTGTAGGTACGAGTATTTATATAGGTCAAGACAGTTCGAATGCTGGAGCGTATACCATTGGTTCGTCGCTTGCGGCCGGAGCAGGGACGTCAACGGTGAGCTTTGTGCAGGCATCAGGCAACACGACTGGCTCAGCAAGCGCATCGACGATCACCTCAACGTTTTCAGCGAACGTGACGGCGGGTAATTTAATTGTGGTGGCAGTGTCGTGGTCTCCTGGCTCCAGCGTATATAGCTGTAGCGACAACTTAGGTAACACGTATGCGAATGTGACTAGCGTAAACGATGCAACGAATACGCAATCGCTCGCGGTATGTTACGCCGCGAACATTGTTGGAGGTAATGCTACAGTTACAGTTACCTTTGGTGGTTCGGTGGCCTGGCGCCGTATAGCTATGGCCGAATACCATGGTGCATCCACAACACCACTTGATACGTTCACTGCAAATGTCGCCGGTGCGACAACTGCGCCGGATGGCGCGACCTCGGGCTCTGTAACCACTACAGCTCCTGGCGACTTAGTGTTTGGCGCTTTTGAGGACACTGGTGCGACCAAAATCGCTGGCCCTGGTACAGGTTTTGCCCAGCGGTATTGGCTTAACTCAACCGATACTATTATCGAAGACCACAATATGGCCGCGGCGGGTAGCGTTGCCGCTACGGCAACTTTTAGTAGTTCATCAAGCCGCTATGATGGTATTGTCGTGACGTTCAAGCGGGCTGTACCGGCTGTTACCGATACCTTTAGCACGCCGCTTATGAGCATATCTCAGACGGGTGCTGCCACTATGCAGAATATGTTGGATTCGACAGCGGCTTTGAATATACAAAACTCATCGGGTACTTCTGTTTTAAATGTCGACACGGCAAATAGTGAAGTGGCAATTTTTAATAATGGCAACCCAGCGCTTAGCACATGGCAAACGAGTCCGAACACACTGCCTGCTGCGGTATATGGCGCTGGTGTCGTAACCTCGAATGGATACATTTACGTTATTGGCGGCCAGACCGACAATGCAACGTACTCTGCGGCTATATACTATGCCAAGATCAATGGTGATGGCAGTATTGGTGCGTGGGTGACCTCGAGCGTATCGTTGCCGGCTGTCTTAACCAGGGCGAGCGTAGTGTACGCGCATGGATACATTTACGTTATTGGCGGATGGAATGGCTCATCGCTTACGACAGCATACTATACGCGCGTGAACTCTGACGGTACGCTGAACGCTTTCCAGACCACGACTGCTTTGGGCACGGCACGCTCTAATGCCGGGACAGCATATGCTAATGGCTACATTTACATGGTGGGCGGGTATACGACCACAGTAGTCTCATCTATTTTGTATGCCAAGATCAACCCCGACGGCACGCTTGGAAGCTGGGCTACGACCACAAACGCGCTGACCACGGCAACCTACCGGCCAAATGTTTTGATGGCTAATGGCCGCATGTACGTCATTGGCGGACAGACGACTTCAGCATATACGAGCGGCGTGACGACAACAATGTATGCGCCTATAAGCCCAGCTTCCGGCAATACTACCGCAGCATTCACGGGTACGGGTGCGCTGCCAGTTAAAGACACCTTGGGGACTGCTGTGATGGCGAATGGCTATATGTATATGCTCGCTGGTTCTGTGGATGGTAGCTCATCGAGCCAGTCAGTCTTTTATGGTCAGGTTGCAAACGGCGGTACGGTAACGTGGAGCAATGCATCACTTGTTAAGCCGGTACCTTCGCCGCGTAACGATGCAATGTCGGTGGTGGTAAACGGATATATCTACGTTATTGGCGGCGCATCTGGTGCGCCAGCATCGTCAACTGCGACGAGTACTGTATATTACGCATCGACACCACGGCTACAATTGGGCGCATCGCTTGATCTCGTTGGCATTCAGGGCACAACCCTGACCGACGGGGGCTCGCAGGACAGTGGTAGTGCGGGCGGATCGATAACTGCTGGCAACGGTGTTTTTGTGGGCACCTTACAGGTGCAAGGGCAGTCGACCCTGCAGGGCGCATTAACGGTAAACGGTACTGCCGCCTTCAATGATACTGTGGAATACCAAAAAGCCGACGGTTCGCGTTCGTTCCGGTTCCGAACCAGTGGTGGCGCACTCGATTTTGAAACGGCCGGGGCAGGCGCGGTTGGCAATATGTACTGGAGTGGTTGGACGGGAGCCAATTATACTGGTACACAGTACTGGTTCTTGATTGGTCAGCAGGATCAGCAGCGTTTGCGCATAGGGAGTGGCACTGGTGGTGCTACACCGATGGTTTTGGTGCTTGATAGTCGCACCGATGGTAGCGCTGCCGACCCGACAGGTACGGACGGCGCCATGTATTACAACAACACCTCGGGTAAGTTTCGCTGTTACGAAAATGCTGCTTGGCGCGATTGTAGCGGTGGCACCTTGGGTTATGCGACTAATACTACGTCGCAGACTGGTATTACTACGCCAACAGACCTTACTGGCGAATCGCTTACAGTAACTGTCCCTGCGAATCACCGCATACGGATTAGTACCATGAACCGCTTATATGGTTCGACGGTTGGCGGCGTTCCGGGCACGAGGATTATGGAGGGCGCCACGCAGCTTCAAGACTGTTTGTATCACATTCAGACCCCCCTTCAGGGTGATACGCTGCCGTGTAGTGTTATCTTAACGCCAACGGCTGGTTCGCACACCTATACTGTTCAACTCTACCTCGAGGCGGGTTCGGGCACTGTTTCTTCTGGACCGGCCGCTACGGCACCGGCATATATGTTGGTAGAAGATATTGGCCAGTAATGGCTATTAGCTAGTACTGCTTTAGGGATGACATAAGGTTTGCGAGCATAGAGGCAAAGTCGGTATCATTGTATTTAACGATAACCCAAGCTTTACCTGTATCTAGAATGCCAACTGTGGCATGGCCCATCATCCCAATCTTGGCGTCGCCGTAAGGAGTGGCAGTTCCCTGAATATTGCTGAGTATTCGTGTGTAAAATGCATCGATATCATAATCTTTTGGCTTAAGCTGAATGTTAACGTTGATTGATTTGCCGCTCGCATTCTTAAAACTATAGAAAACGGTTTGGTTTTGAGGATCGCTGGTAAGTGACGTTTTGTCGTATGCAAAGTGTGGCGGCAACTGAGTTGGAAAGTAGAGTGGAATTTGCATAGATTGTCGGAGTGCTGCCGGAAAGGGATTCTTGGGCCGGGTTAGAAGGTAAGTGCTTGTGCCGCCAGTTGTTACTATAATCATTGCGATGGTAGCGACTAGCAGTATATTACGGTGTCTATTTCCGATTTTGCGCTTTGCTTCAGGAATAGTCATAACCAATAATGTACCGAATTCTATTGTGCGAGGCAAGCATGACGGCGGTGATCCCTTAGTCGCACAATGGTCACAAGGCATTTTGGCCCGGGCAATAGTACAAAAGCCCAATTAGACGAAAGGGTAGTGTGCATTATAGTACTAGCCATATAGTACTAGTTGGGCTGTCATATGTGGTTTGTTTTGAGTGGCCATTCGCATATAATGGATACAAGTAAGGGTTGGCTGTAATGTCTATTGTCGGCACGAAACGGTTTAAGATAGCCTCTGCTGCAATCGCGTTTATTGCGGTAGTAGTGCTGCCGTTGGTGATGCCTGCCTCTGCTCAGGGGAATTCATCGATATCGCAGAGCTTTATGACGAAGGACTCGAGCATAGCGGCTGCGGCGCTAGTAAGCATACAGCAAGGCAATACTAACACTGTTGAGTTGAGTACGATTGCCAATACTCCCCGGCTGGTTGGTGTGGCTGGCGAAAAGCCTCTCATTGAGTTGTCTGGGGGTGGCAGTGGCTTGCAGGTTGTAACGAGCGGCCTGACACAGACATTAGTTAGTGACATAAACGGCACGGTTACTAACGGTGATAAAATT
>DATCYV010000051.1:0-2479 GCA_036526215.1 Saccharimonadales bacterium (SeqCode) | reverse complement strand
AGCGATACCGCCCGGCGGTGTTCTTTTGGTCGTATGCTGCCAGGCGCGGCGGGCGCTCAATATAGCTGGCGGCGCGGCTCCACTCAAGTTTTTTGCTGGCGAGCAGGCTGATTCCTTCAATAACGCTGTAGCTAGCAACGAGGTGCGGGCTGGTGTTTCCGACGGTGAGCGCTTCTTGGGCGCTTTCTAATACCCGGGCGCGCAGGTCATCGCTCCGGTGCGATAGCTGGGCGATAATTGCTGCTGCCTGCGCAGCCGCCAGACTTGGGTTGAGCGCGTACACCTTGCCTTCCAAAGAAGTAACGGCCGCTTCAAGCTGTGCGGTGATGGTTTGGCTCAGCTCGGCATCGTTCGTCGTTTGCTCGGGCTTTGGCGGCTTAGGAACTGGCAGTTCGGCTGAAACTGGCTCGCTGATGGCAGACCGCTCAGCGGTTGCTGCTTGCGCTGGCTTTTGCTCGCCTGCCCTTTTAGCTTTCGTAGGCAGCATGGGTTCAACCTTTTGCCACAAGATGTCGTGAATGGTCTCAATGCTCAGGAGTTTTTGCTCGCGCGTACAGTCAACACGGATGAAGTCTTTAGGAAAGAGCTGGCACATATCGTCGTAGACTTCGGCGGCCTTGGTAAGATGGCCTAAGTCGGCCTCGTGAATGTCGCGTTGGCGGTCGGTATAGCTGCGCTCGCCTTTTTGGTCGACAAGACCTTGGGCGACATCTGGCGGCACGCGCAGCACAAAACTAAAGTTCGGCCGCGGGATCCGCAGCATCTCAAATTCAAGGTTGTCGAGCCAAATAAAGTACCCGCGGCGTTCCTCGGCATGGGCAAACTTGGTGCCCTGGTGGGCCATGCTTGAACCGACAAACCGGTTGGCGAGTACTACCTTGCCCTGTTGGAGTGCGGTACGAATATGCCCGCTGGCCTCAAACCGGTCGAGTGCGTAAAAGAGCGATGCAGTGTACGGACCCACTTGGCCGACACCGCCGTACTTGCCATTCAGGTATTCGCGCACAAAGTAGCTTGAGGGCTGTTCGTACTGCGGAAAGTCAAAGGTCGCAACATCATACCCCTCCCGCGTCAAGCGGTCGGCGAGCAGTTTACACTGCGTGCCTTTGCCTGACCCGTCGGTACCCTCTATGACTATGAACACTCCTCGCCCTGAATCCATATATCCTCTATCCTCCACTCGCTTTTACCACTCCGCTCGCCTTATTTACCCACAATCTGGCATGGCATGCAATATGCTTATGCAAAATTACAACTTATTGTTATTTTTCTGCCGAGATAGTTGCCCCGGGCGGCCGTAATATGTCAGACTGGAACCAATGATAGCAATCGTGGTAGCCACTGACGAAAACGGCATAATCGGCCAAGAGAATAAAATCCCTTGGGTGATCCGCAAAGATTTCATTCGGCTCAAAAAGTTGACGCAGGGGCATACGGTTATTCTGGGCCGCAAAACGTATGAATCAATGGACTGGTACTACAACCGCTCCGGCCGGGACATGCCAGGCGCGATGTATTTGGTACTGACCCGTGACGAGGCTTTTAGACCAACGCGCGCTAACGCCCAAGTTGTGCACTCGGTAGAAGAAGCCATTGCTACGGCCAACTCACTCGGCGATCCAGAGGTGTATGTAATTGGCGGCGGCAGCGTCTTTAACGCGCTGCTGCCCTACGCCAATCGCGTCTACCTGACGCTCGTGCACACCAAGCTGACAGATGGTGACGCCACCTTCCCGCCCCTCAAAGATGAAGACTGGAATGAGTTGTCGATCGAAAACCACACCAAAGACGACAAGAACGAGTTTGACTTCGACATAGTCACGCTTGAACGCAAGAAGGGCGGCCTGCGTGGCAGCGCCTAAGGTGCCAGCCCTCGTTGCCCGTGCGCTGCAGGCCTACGGCATTGCGTACACCTATATCCATGAGCCGCAAAAGGGATACCGCAACCAGTCGTTTGCTGTAGAGCGGTCGGGTGGCGACATGCTCAATCTTATTTTGTACAAGAGCGAGCCGGGCATGCTTGAGCGGATTAAGGCCGCCAATGCTGTCTCGGATTATTTAGCATCCCAGGGTTTTGCAGTCCGGCGAACGGTGAGTAGTCGCATAATGTGCCTGCAATCATCGCTTCGTATCAAATACGGCGCGCTATACACCTACTTGCCGGGCCATACTATCCCGTGGGAGGCCTACAGCCAAGACCACATTAAGCTCCTGGGCAAGACTATGAGCGACATGCACGCATCACTAGCGGTCTTTCGGCATGATGCGCTGCCCGAGGTTGCCGACGAATATCTGGATATTCTGGAGCGGATGCGCCACTATTTTGCCAATGCCCCGGTGCAGCGGGCGCTCGCCGACAAGTTGATGTTGCGTGTGCGCCCAGAGGTGTTTGACCAATTTGAGCAGCTATTGGTTGCCGCCAAACTTTTGCCCGGCAAACAGCCATTGCACATGGACTTTGTGCGCAGTAACATTTTGT
>DATCYV010000050.1:0-7191 GCA_036526215.1 Saccharimonadales bacterium (SeqCode) | reverse complement strand
TGATCTTTACTGATGGCACGAGTGATTCGCGGCAATTAGAAACGACCATCGAGGCAGTGCTCAACAAGACCTTTAAGCTGCCGATTACCGTAATTGTCCGGAGCCAGACCGAAATACGCGACCTGCTCGAACACTTGCCAGAAAGCTGGAGTGCTAGCACATCCCAAAAATGCAATGTCATCTTTTTGCGCCACACTATAGACACGCCCAAGCTGCTGGATGAGCTTGCGCCCAAGCCCGGCATTGAAGAGCTGCATTACTATCCTGGTACGCTCTTGTGGTCAGCGCCAACCAGCAATCTAACCAAAAGTAATATGATCAAGTTAAGCCTCAACCCCAAATACAAAGCAATGACCGTGCGCATTGTAAATACCGTCCGCAAAATATACGCCTTGATGGAAGACGCAAGCAAGGCAGCAGAAGCCTAGACATCCAGCGCCACGGCTGGCTGGCAAAAGCAGGGCAAAATCGTGTATGCTTAAGCATAATGAGTAAGCCAACGACGTTATACTGTTTTTCGCCGCCGGTTATGATTGCGACCTTCGTTATTGAGGCGTCTTTGTTTGTGTATACTGTTGTGCGCTACCGGCTAGCACCCGTTGGGCGGATTGTCGCCGCCATGCTTGCCTGTTTGGCGATCTTTCAGCTGGCCGAATACAACGTCTGCGGTCACGACCTCATGCCAGCCGGCTGGTCAAGGGTAGGGTATGTGGCAATTACACTGCTGCCAGCGCTGGGCGTTCACTTGGTGCAGGCAATAGCAGGCAGACGAGCCTGGCTGTCACTGATTGGTGCGTATGGCAGCAGCGCGGCTTTTGCGCTCATTTTTGGGCTAAACAGCGCCGCTTTTCAAGGCCACGTCTGCGGCGGCAACTACGCCGTATTTCAACTTATGAGCCCGCTGGGTGGTGTATATTTCTTTTACTACTACTTTTGGTTGTTTATAGGCATAGCTATGGCCTGGATGTATAGCCGTACCGCAAAGCCGAACATTCGAAAGGCACAACTTCTCCAGATACTTGGCTACTTTAGCTTTATCATACCGACCTCTGTAGTAAACGCGATTAACCCGCAGACGCTCGACGGCATACCAAGCATTATGTGCGGCTTCGCTGTCACGTATGCGCTTATTTTGAGTTTTGGCGTGGTGCCGCTGGTGTCGCCTCAGCACACCCAGGCAACAAAACGGCATAGTGGGCACAAGCTCTAGTTAGTCAGTACCCAGCGCACGACCATATCACGGATTTTGCGGTATTCGGCCTCGGTGTACTGCATGTTGGCGATGCAAAAACGCTTGCCTCTGACCCCAGTACAAAACATGCTGTCCTGCGTATCAATTGAGTCATGAACAAACATACAGTTCGTCAGCTTACCGGACCACGACACGGCAAAACAGTTGGTACAATCACCGCTATCTTCAACCCGTATGCCAAACGATAGGCCACCGTTCCGCTGGCTGGCTGCCACAAACTCACAGTTTTGCATACCATCCGAAAACAGAATGTTCTTACTCTTGCGGATATCCTGCGATCGAAAAACATTTTCGGAATTCATAATTACATCTGATTCCGAAACATTAATGCTGTCTTTGACGCGCTGTGCCGTCGTAAAGTTAACTTCGCTCCAAGCATTAATAACATCATCCAGATCATGTAGCGGGCGTTTTGGGCGCAGGCCGTCGGTATTGGCTGACGCACCGCCAACTTCTAAAGTGCCGGCATTTTCCATGCGCACAAACTTGACGGGACTTGTAGAGAGTGCCCAGGTTGGCTTGCCGTCGACCGCGTCGGTCACCTCTTGCGGCAACCGGATATCAAAAGCAAACTTTTGCATGAACGCTTCAAGCGTAAACGGATTCTTGTACCCAAAGACTTGGGCTACGATTTTATCAAGTAGGGCTTGCGCCTCGCGGTGTGTCATTTTTTGTCCTCTCCAGTTACTTTTGTCCGACTTGAAGATTGTGTTGATAAGATGCTCCGTAGGCCAGCAGATGCACGTGGCGCTGTAGGCTTCTGAGTATCGTCAGCTGGCGCCCCACTGTCATCGCCCACCATTTTTTGCATCATTCCCTTGGACAGCCGTATACCTGTCTGCGCCGAAGCGCTCCGTTCAACAAATTTCTTCGGCAAGGCCTGCTGACGTACCGGCACGAGATCAGCACGGGGTAGTACTTTGTCTACCGCAATGGGCGCGACCACCGTTGTCGCCTTGATAGCCGGTGCAATTTGCCCGTTAGACACGACACGCACAAGACATTGGCGTGGATGGAGCTCGGTCATCATCTTTACCTTAGTTTCTGTTTGGCTTATGCCTTTGGCATGTTCAGATTCGACTAACTCTTTAGGCAGTTCAATATTGAGATTTCCCTCAAGTGCACGAGCATCTTCCTCCGAGACTTTGAAGGTGTAATAGTTGAACACATTCGCAAAAATGGCATCTCGCAGCTCTTTGTCTACCTGGCCAAAATATTGCTGAGTTAAGATGACCGTCAGGTTAAACTTGCGCGCCTCAGCCAGGATTTGAGCAATTGCCGGATTTTGTACCACCGATACCTCATCAACAATCAAAATGATTTTCTGGCCAAAGACCCGCGCCAGCGCCAACAAGAATATCTGTTGAATAAGCAAGCCAGCGACCGTTTTGACTACCTTCTCGCCCATACTTACTTTGTTGAGGGAAAAGACGGTCAAGAAGTTCTCTTGGATGACTTTAGCCAGCGACGTTTCACTTTCACCGACCAATGATGGCTGCAGCTGCATTTCGTCTACCATGGTTACTAAAGGCAAGATGGTTGACTCATAATAATGGGTTCGTAGTTCATTAAAGTCGGCGCCAAAAAACTTCGTAACGTTTACCGGAACATAGCCGGTAACGTGCTGGGTAACTTGCATGCGATATTCTACGTCTGTCAAAAAACGCTTAAGATTTTCAAGTGTCATTGTTTGGGCAGTCATCAGAGTAAAAAGCGCATACCTGAGCATTCTGTCAAGGCGAGCGTTAAATTGGTCGCCTAGGATTGACTTAAAGAGTGTGGCGGTCAATTCAGTTGCCGAGGTTAGATCGGTACCGGCACCAGGGAAGAGGTCGGCCCCATCCTGTGCCCCAAAAGTTATAATCCGTCGCTGCTCAATATGCGAAAAGTCCTCGGCAATAGAGGCGTGCGGATCAATCACCACCACACGGTAATTCATTTTAAGTGCCGTATGGTACAGCCGATCTACAAACAGGCTAATGAACTTTGACTTGCCACTGCCGCTCGCGCCAATAATAAACGAGTGTTTGTCAAAATCGTATGAGGTTAAACTGAGGTAGTAGTCATGCGAAAAATACGGGAAGGTATCGACATGAAAAAGGGCGCCGACATTTTCGCTCGTAAGCATATGGAGCGATTTTTCTATGTTTAGGTACTTTGGCACAGCCTTTTTGAGATAGTGCGTGTTGTGTGCAAAGTCTACCGATAGCAAATGAACTGGCACGAACGCCATCACTTTATATGACTTTGTCCATTGGCCAGCTGAATTTACAAATAACAGGTCAGCCCCAACCAGCGCTCGTGATGCGCCCATCATGCGTACTTTAAAGTGGACAAATTGTAGGCTCCGCTCGCGTTTTACCTCGTGTTTTTCTTTTAGATCGAGTAAATTACCGCCGGATACGAACTGGACGCCAGTTTCTTTTGCAGTGGTCTTTGGCAATTCCAACGGTGGATCATCTACTGCGCGAAGTAACATGCCGTCTAGGCTATTAGAAAGTGAGCTCAGGTCTTTATCGCAAGAAATAAAGAAACGCACCACATTGTCTTTGCAGCTAAACAGTATTTCAAACTTACCGAGTTGGCCAAGATATGAAAGCAGCACTTTATGCAGTCTGCTCCAATGGGCTGTTAGTAGCTGGTCGGTTAGAGCATAGATTTCAAACTGATACTTCATGTTACTTTCGGATAACGTCGTACTTCGATTATACACGCCCACTAGTGTCTCAAAAACAGCATAATATTGCGACTCTTTTGCAATTATGGCGCAGGCAGGGTATCTTATGGGTAGCAAAAGGAAAAGACTATGCTTGCAAAAAAGATACTACTTACTGCACTTATATTGGCAATTGTTAGCGGCGGCCTGTTCGTAGTTATGCGCGGTAGCGGCAACGTGTCAAGCGGTAAGGTCAACGTGGTTGCCAGCTTTTATCCGCTCTACGATTTTGCCAAGCATGTTGGTGGAGATAAAGTCCAAGTAACCAACGTCACGCCAGCAGGAGCCGAGCCGCACGATTATGAGCCATCGCCAAAAATGCTAGCTGCCGCTCGCGCGTCGGAAGTCTTCATCTTTAATGGTGAGTGGTTGGAGCCATGGACCAGTAAATTCCTCAGAGATAGAGATTACGCTGGCACGACCGTAATGGGCGGGAGTGGCATATCTCTCCGTAAAGGTAACGACCCGCACTATTGGCTTGACCCGGTGGACGCGCAGCAGATAGTCAATAATATTCGCGATGGGCTCAGCGAAGCGGACCCAAACAACAGCGGTTACTATGCCGCACGCGCCAACGCATACAACGCGCAGTTGGCGCAATTGGACGACGAATTTAAGCACGGGCTCGCGCAGTGTGAACAACACACCGTAATAAGCTCGCACCAAGCGTTTGGCTACATCGCAGCGCGCTACGACTTTAGCGTGGAGGCCATCGCTGGTCTCAGCCCCGAGGAAGAACCGAGCGCCGAGCGCCTGGCTGCCCTCAGCAATATCATTAAACAAGATGGGATCCACTACGTATTCTTCGAGAGCTTGGTCAGCCCACGGTTAGCTGATACTATAGCCGCAGAGACCGGCGCAAAAACCCTGGTGTTCGACCCCATAGAAGGATTAAGCGATGCTGCACAAAAACAAGGAAAAGACTATCTTAGCGTCCAGCGCGAAAACCTTAGGAGCCTCCGCATTGCCCTCGCATGCAAGTAAGCAGCTGCTGATCGACGTCGACAACCTGACGGTGCAGCTCGGCGACGAGCAGGCGATTGATAACGTGTCGTTTTGCGTGCACGCCGGTGAATTCATTGGCATTATCGGGCCAAACGGCGCCGGCAAGACAACACTGCTGCGGGCGATTTTGGGTCTGCTCAAGCCAACACAGGGCAAGATTGCCAAAGAACAGGCAGTCATCAGCTACATCCCGCAGCATGGCAATTTGTATTCGGGCAGTGTGCCTATGAGCGTAGCAGAGGTAGTCAAGCTTGGTTCAAGCGGCTCGATGTCGCTTGCGCACGATGCACTGCGTTTGGTCAAAATGGACGACGCCATGTTTAAACGTTTTACTGATTTGTCTGGCGGCCAACGGCAACGGGTGGCGATTGCCAAGGCGCTTGCCGCCAACCCCGATATTTTGATTTTGGACGAGCCGACCACCGGCATTGACGAGCAGTCACAGACTGAGTTTTACCAAACCTTGCACACCTTGCAGAAGAAGGGAATGACGATCATCACCGTCGCGCACGAAATCGAGACTATTATTAAACACGTCACGCGCATCGTCAGCCTCAACCGCACAATTATTTACGACGGTCCACCGGAGGATTTTGACCCCAAGAAGCATCTGCCAGAGTTCTACAAAGTCCAGCATGATCTGCTGCACCATCACCACGGACACCACGACCGGGCCGGCGGACACGAGCAAGGAGACCACCATGCCTGAGATCTTCCAGTATGGCTTTATGATCCGCGCACTGGTTGCCGGGCTGCTTGTGGCGCTTACTATCCCTGTCATGGGCAGTTTTTTGGTTGCCCGCAGGTATTCGCTGATTGCCGACAGCTTAGCACATGTGAGCCTGGCCGGTATTGGGGCAGGGCTAATGCTGGGCTTTGCGCCAGTTGCCGTAGCCGTGCCCGTTACCGTGCTCGGCGCCATCTTGCTGGAGTGGCTGCGCCAAAAACAGCATATGAGCGGCGAAATCAGCCTGGCCATTTTGATGAGCGGTGGCTTAGCCCTCGCCGTTGTGTTTGCCAACCTGGCACATGGAACAAACGTAGACTTTACGAGCTACCTGTTTGGGAGCATTACCACCACCAATATCACCGATCTGGCCGTGCTGGCAGTGGCCGCCCTGGCGATCCTCATCTTGATTTGCGTAAACTACCGAGCGTTTTTACACATTGCTTTCGACGAAGATAGCGCCCGGATTGCCGGTTACCGCGTGCAAACCCTTAACTATCTGTTAGTGGCGCTGACGGCAGTTATTGCCGTACTGAGCCTGCGGATTGTTGGCGGCCTGCTGATTAGCGCACTGCTGGTGATTCCAGTCGTTACGGCCAGCCGTTTCGCCAAGAGCTTTATGCAAACCATCCTACTGGCCATTGGCGTAGCTGTGTTAGCCGTTATGTCGGGCCTCGCCGTGGCGTTTTATGCGGGCATTGCAGCAGGCGGCGCGATTGTATTAGCAGCGATCACACTACTGATACTGTCAATGATTTGGTCCGAGCAGTAGGCTTCGCCGGTTTCTCGCCGTATTTTTTGATGAACTTTTCGACGAGTTCGCGGGCGGTGCGGTCCTCGATCTGCTTGGGCGGATGCTTCTGAAAATACGCGGCTGGTTCGATGATTGGCCCAGATAATTTGTGGTCGAGTGCCAGCTTAAGGCAACGGATGGAGTCGATAGCGACGCCAGCCGAATTGGGTGAATCTTCGACAGACAAGCGGAGTTCAAGATTCATGGGCACGTCGCCAAAGTGTTTGCTCTCGATACGCAAAAAGCAGATCTTGTTGTCTTTTTGCCAAGGCACGTAGTCGGACGGACCGACGTGAATGTTATCGGGATCAATAGTTTGGCCGCGGGCTTCGATTTGTGAGCTGACGGCTTCGGTCTTCGATATCTTCTTGTACTGCAAGCGCTCGCGCTCCAGCATATTCAGAAAGTCGGTGTTGCCGCCAGTGTTGAGTTGGTACGTGCGCTCGATTTTCATGCCGCGGTCGAGGAAGAGGTTTACGAGCGTGCGGTGGGTGATGGTCGCGCCAACTTGCGCCTTAATGTCGTCACCAATTACGGGCAAGCCAGCTTGTTTGAATTTTTTGGCCCAGGCCGGATTAGATGCAATAAAGACCGGGATACAGTTTACAAAGCCGCAGCCCGCATCAATTGCCGCCTGAGCGTAGAACTCGGTGGCCTGCTGCGAACCGACAGGCAAGTAGTTAATCACCGCATCGGCC
>DATCYV010000049.1:0-2933 GCA_036526215.1 Saccharimonadales bacterium (SeqCode) | reverse complement strand
GTATGAGTGATCGTCGACAGACGGTTGATCGAATGGCGCGTCTGGCTATCGCTTTTGGTTTTGCCGACGTACTGGGTCGGCATATTGATACGCTCTCTGGCGGTCAAAAGCAGCGTGTGGCGTTGGCCCGGGCTGCCCTTAAGTCGTCGGTCAGTATGATCGTACTTGACGAACCGACACATATGCTCGATGGCGACAGCAAGATCCAGGCGTTTGCTGCACTCCGTGACATTGCGGAGGAGGATGGTGTGGCGCTCATAATAGTAAGCCACGATACCGAAGCGCAGGGGATTGCGACCCGCACCATTCGGATAGCAGATGGCACTATCCAGCAGGATGAACGCTCTGCTGTCGCTTAACGCGGGGTGTGATATCCATCACTAAACATTTGACATTTCGTCATAATTCTGTATAATAATTTTTACAGTTCGAAAGAACTTGCAGTTTAGAAGACTAAACAGGCAGACCGACGCCTCGGCTCTGCCTGTTTTTTTACTCTGCCGAACTTGACAAGTAAACATTTTAATTGTCTGGAGACAATATGACAGCAGTTATTGAACGTCTAGAAACAGCCGCTGGCCAGCCCGGAAATTATGAGCTGAGTGAAGTGACTGATGTGATTGACGTTCAGCCCGCAACAATCGGGATTGACCCTACTAATAAACCTGGTGAAATCGTCATGGTTAGCGTGGCTGACCCATATGTGGCCGATCTACAACGCCGCTCACCTGAACGCTTTAAGCAAATTCGAGGTCAAGAGCGTGCTATGAATGCCTTTGCCGGGGCCCGGCACCGTGCTGAGAAGTGGCTCCGTGACCCCCGCACTCCGTATGTTGACGAAATGGGAGTGTTGCAAGAGGGTAAGACGAAGCGTGACTCCGGCGACCCTGTTTCGCAGCGTAGGTTCTGTGAGCCGGCAATGCCAGGTTCGACTGATCCGCTTGATGGCGTCATTAGCGACCCGAGCATTACCGCCTGGCGCGCAATGGTACCAGCTGCTGGCGCGCTCCTGCCGCTAACCAACCCGACAAATACGCATGTCTTACATGAAGGCACTAAAGATGAAATCACAGTTCCAAAGGCTACTCAAGACTGGTGGGTAGCTTGTACCGATGCCAGGGGGATTCGTAACCGTGGCGCTGTTTTGGCGACCGAAGTTGTCGATGCCCTCGATGATCGCGAAGAGCGTAGACCTGGTGAGCCGATCACGATGATAAGCGTGGGCGCCGGTACGCTGTTGCCTGCCCTGCAGGCCGCAGTAAGTTCGGGTAAAGATAGCAATGTTCGCATTGTTATGATCGAGCAAGATCCGCGGTCGATCGCTATGGCGCACCAGCTTGCCAGTGAACTTGGCTTCAAGGGTGAGATTATCGTAAAAGCTATAGACGTCTTTGACCCCGAGGCTATGGAAGGGCTTGTTGCTGAGCTTGAAGGTATCGCAACAACCGTTGACGCCGTTGGTTTGTTTGAATACATCAACGAAAACGCTACTGAGCTGAAGCGTATGAAGGGTAAGGACTACCTGCTCTTTAAGCCAGTCGAGTTTATGAAGCTTATCAACCGTCTGGTTGAGCCGGGTGGCCGCTTGATTGTTGGCCAGATGCGCGAAGATCGTCCAAGGCCAGACTTCACCATGGGTGTGATTGGCTGGCCGTACGTGGTAATGCGTTCGCCAAACGAACTGCTGCGCATTGCCCGCGAAGCTGGCCTGGATCTGGCGAATATGCGTCTTACATTGACTCCAGAAGGTGTCTACAGTATGTTGAGCCATGTCAAACCGCTTGAAGGGAATGCTGCAGCTGCAAATACGAGCGGCTCACGTACTGTTGTCTCAGGTAAAGTTGCCGGCCCTCTCGGCACCTTAGCGGTAATCAACTAGGCACCTCTCTACACGGTAGCGGTTATGGTATACAATAACCATAACGGTGTTCGCTAAGATATTCTTACTAGTTCTAGTTGGCTCGCTGAACGTAATGGTAGCACTTGCAGTGCTCAGCCGGAGCGTTCGGCGAGCCGTTAATTTGTGGTTTTTTGGCTTGACCATGGCTGCAGCGGGCTGGACGTTTGGTATTGCTGGGTTCATGTCATCAACCACCACATCAGCTGCTATTGACTGGGCGGCATTCTATTATATTGCGCCGCTGGCTATTGTGGCTGCGTCGGTGCCGTTTGCACGCGTTTTCCCCTCTGGCGGTAGCGTCAAGACACTAAAGGTCTACCTAACCCTTGCCGGGTTCTTCATATTATCGGCTATCTTGCTCCTTTGGCCGGACTTTTTGTTTGGCGGTGTGGCGTACCACAATTGGGGCAAAGAGGTCATACTGAACCGTTTGTCGTATGCCATCTATTCGGTCTACCTTTTGACCGCATTTTTGCTAGCGCTTATACCTATGTATCGCAAGACGCATAGCGAAAAAGGCATTTTTCGTACGCAGGCGGCCGTTTTTTACGTCGGTTATGTAATATCAAGTGCTGTCGGTGTGTTCTTTAATCTAATTTTGCCGGGCTTTGGTAACTACCAGCTTATTTGGGTGGGGCCGCTTGCTACGACAGTGTATATCTTCCTAACAGCTTACGGAATTATTAAACACCAGCTGTTTGACGTGCGCGTGGTGGCCGCGCGTGCGGTTGGTTACTTGCTCTCGATTTTGGCGCTTGGTACTGCCTATGGGATAGCAGCGTTTGCGGTTATCGTCCAAATACCATCATGGGACTTATCTAAAGTGCCGAGCCAAGCACTCTCGGCAGCTCTAGCGGTAGCGTTTGCTATGGCCTTCCAGCCAATCAAGCGTTTCTTTGATAGGATGACGAATGGCCTATTCTACCGCGATGCGTACGATTCGCAGGCATTTCTCGATACCTTTAACCACGCGCTTGTATCTACTATTGATCTCGACGAAATGCTGAAGGCTACCACGCTGGTAATCCAAACA
>DATCYV010000048.1:0-3439 GCA_036526215.1 Saccharimonadales bacterium (SeqCode) | reverse complement strand
CTCAATGTTAGACGCTTATCGGTGGCGCCTTTAATTGCTCGCGCAGTCGCAGAGATTCATAACAGGGGTTCAGTCTCGAGCCTTTTCCCTCGTCCAAATAACCTTTAGCTACAGTACTTGGCGGCCTTCAAGCGCCCGACTCAGTGTAATCTGATCAGCATACTCCAGGTCGACACCAATCGGCAACCCGCGCGCCAGGCGCGTAACCTTGACCGGCCGGTCGCCAATCATCTTTTGGATGTATAGCGCGGTCGATTCGCCTTCAACGCTGGCGTTGGTAGCTAAAATAACTTCTTCAATATTGTCTTCGTCGATGCGCTGCACCAGCTCTTGAATGTGCAGCTGCTCAGGTCCGATGCCGTCAATCGGAGATACCAAGCCGCCTAACACATGGTAGGTGCCTTTGTAACTCCCTGTTTTTTCGAGGGCAACGATGTCGAATGGTTCTGCCACCACGGCCACGAGCGTTTTGTCGCGCTCGGGGTCGGTGTAGAGGTCGGAATACTCTTGCCCGGCCGGCACAATGGCAAAGGTCTTTTTGCAGTAGTCAATGCCGCCGTGCATGTGCTCCAGGCTTTCGGCAATCTGCCGCGCTTTGGCCGGGTCGTTCTTTACCAAATAGTACGCATACCGCTCGGCGGTACGCGAACCAACGCCCGGCAGCTTACCGAGCGCTTCAATAACATCGGTGAGCGCGGGTGGCAGAATCGACATAATCTTCTAAAACGATTCGCTAGAGGCCGAGGTCGCCCAAGGCGCTCATCATGGGCTGCATCTTTTCGGCGGCAACTTTTTGGCTGTCGAGGATGGCTTCTTTAACGGCTTCTTCGAGCCAGCGCTCTAGCTGGCCGATGTCGTCGAGGTCAACGTATTCGGGGTCGATGTGAATCTTCTTGATCTTCTGCTCGCCAGTGATCTCTACGCGAACGGCACCATCGCCCTTCTCTATGGTAATCACCTGCTTTTGCAGCTCTTTTTGGATCTTCTTAACTTTCAATAGCATCTTGGCCTGATCAAAACGGCTCATAGTAGGTCTCCTTTTATGTGCTAGCTACATTGTACCAGATGAGGGTTTATCGTATATACTATGTAAGACATGAATCATAATACATTGCCTGGGCCAGGCCAACCTGAAGTCGCAAGCGACGAAGAGCTGGCTGTCTTGCGTGATCGCATCGGGTCGTTTGTAGATACGCGCGGCCCTAGGGTTATTTTTCCGGAAGGCACCCCCATGTATGATAGCGGCCGCGAGCCGCCTCGCCCGGTTATTGCGCACGACGCAGAATCCCCAACGGTCTACCTGACCTTTTCGGGAGAGTTTTTGGCTGGCCTTGCGCCTGATATTGCCGATGCTGTGCAGCGGCTTGCAATCAGTGAGTTGTCCCTTTTGAATGACACGCCTACATACCACTTTGTTGACAACGGCCCTGTGCCTTCAGAGCCTGGAGCTATCACGGAAGATGACATTGCTGACAAGTACTGGATGACGGGCGGATCCGGCATATTCATCAAAAAGACCCCGGATGCAGAATGTATCTCAACTCTTTACAGGCTTTGTGCTAGCGGCGCCGCCTACATACACCCAGAGCCGCACGAAGATAGTGCTTGGTCGTTTTTGCGCGATGATACTTTGCCTGTACCTGTACCACTCCAAGAACTCACCGATTTTAACACGTTGCTGGACGAGCTCGATAAGGTGCCGCCGGAAGTGCTTGCTCAAGTTGTGGTGACAGAAGTCAGCAGTATGTATTAGACTCCTTCTGGCAATGACTCGATTTTGGTCTAAAGAGTCTCAAAAGTACCTAAACACAGATCAGTTTACGGTTTTTGGGCAGTAAAAACAGTTTGGGTAGCGGCAGCTTGTGGCCAACCCACGAAGTAATGCGTTAAGTGGTATATGCAGGCCATGCCAACCAGTAAGCCCACGAGTCCCCAGCCCACACCGCGCGCCAGCGGGTTGCGTGGAAAGACCGAAAACCACATGTCGAGCATATAGGTTACGCCGGCCGCGATTACTAGGTACAGGAACGGTATCACTACGCTGTAGGTAATAGGGCCGCCAATTGCCATGAGTACTGCCGTAACAACAAAAATCAGCAAAAAGATAGGTGTCCGTGCCAGGCGCCAGTGCCGCAGGTATACATAGCCGCCAACCGCAAACATGCTCAGTGTAAACAGATCAAAAACTGGCGCAGTGCCGAGCCATGTGGCGGGATTGGCATTACCGTGCACGAGCAAATGGAATGGCACATCAAATAGGTTTTGGGCAATTTGAATTGGCCCTGGAATGTGTTCTGGCAGCGCCAAAAGCTGCCTAATAAGATGCGGATGCTTATACAATCCCAAGCCAAGCGGTACGAGCGACACAATAAGTGCCAGACCAGCAAAGCTGACTGCCAATAAATGACGCTTAAAGACGCGGTCGATGGATTTAAATTGCCATATTACTCCAGCCAGCACAAACCAGATCATTCCAGGGATGTATAGCAGCCAGGCAACGCCAATAAAACACGCCACCAGAGCAAACCAGCTTTTGGTGTGCTTGACCCAAAAGCCGCCAGCAACCACGGCAAAAACACCAAATAGTGCTACATCTGGTGTGCCAAGTCGCGCGGTGTGCAAAAACCATGCTGATAAACCAAACAGCAGCGTGCCAATAATCGCTGTCCGGTCATTGTGCCAGTGCTTGAGCAGTGCAGCAAATACAAACAAAGTAAAAATGCCTATCCCAGCCGACACCAGCCGCGTAACCGCATAACTGCCGGGATGTATGTACATCAGGAGCCTGGTGAGCGCAAGATACGGGGCGTTGAGCGGGTTATCTAGGATGTTGTGGAAGCTCAAGCTAGAGTTATACGTGGCAACCTCGCCAGCGCCGTAGCCAGGAACGAGCGAATCGAGCTTCCAAAGCAGCGTGCCGATCAGTACGCCGAACAATGCAGCACAACCGGTGAGCCACCGCCAATTCTCGTCAATATATGCACGTATTTTTTGTACGCTCATGCTTAGGCCCTATTATACAGTACTAATTCTCAAATGGATTGTGATGCCGTGTGTCTAGGCTGCGGAAGCGCTGTTTTTCTTTGTCGAAAAAGAGGTCGACGTCACCGGTCGGACCGTTACGGTGCTTCTTTATCAAAATGCTGGTGATACCCTTTTTGTCGGTTTCGGGGTTGTAGTACTCTTCACGGTAAATAAAGGCCACGACGTCGGCGTCCTGCTCGATAGATCCTGATTCACGCAGGTCGGCGAGCTGTGGGATCTGCGGATTGCGGTTTTCTACCGAGCGCGAAAGCTGCGATAGCGCAATCAGTGGCACGTCGAGTTCACGGGCTATGCTCTTGAGTCCACGCGAAATCTCGGAGATTTCTTGCACGCGGTTGTCTGAGCCGCCAAACCGGCTGCCGCCGCTCATCAGCTGCAGGTAGTCGACGATGAT
>DATCYV010000047.1:0-11380 GCA_036526215.1 Saccharimonadales bacterium (SeqCode) | reverse complement strand
GCCTCGGACGTGCATATCGAGCCGCTTCAGGACTCTCTGAAAGTCCGCTGCCGTATCGATGGTATCCTGCGTGAGATTTTGCGTTTGCCCAAGAGCACCGAACCGCCGCTCATTTCGCGTATCAAGATTTTGGCCAATCTCAAGATCGACGAACATCGTATTCCGCAAGATGGTGAATTTAGTATAAATGCTGCAGGCAAAAACATTGACCTGCGTATTGCGATTTCGCCTGTGATTTGGGGAGAGCAGGTGGTTATCCGTCTGTTGGATAAGTCTGGTACCAGCCTTAAGCTTGAAGACATGGGGTACGCTGGCCGTGCCTTGCGTTCAATTCGCGAGGGTATTAAGAGCACGAACGGCATGGTTCTTACGTCTGGTCCGACCGGCTCGGGTAAGTCGACCTCTTTGTACGCTCTATTGCAAGAGGTCAAGAGTGATGCCATCAACATTGTGACGCTTGAAGACCCGGTAGAATACAAGATGGAGGGCATCAACCAGATTCAGGTGAATGCCGATGTCGGCCTGACATTCGCCAACGGTTTGCGCTCTATTTTGCGCCAGGACCCTGATGTAGTTATGGTTGGAGAGATCCGTGACAAAGAAACCGCCGAACTGGCGGTGCAGGCGGCCCTGACCGGACACCTGGTGTTTAGCACGCTGCACACTAACAGCGCTGCTGGTATTTTGCCG
This sequence comes from Saccharimonadales bacterium (SeqCode), assembly GCA_036526215.1. Taxonomy (GTDB): domain Bacteria; phylum Patescibacteriota; class Saccharimonadia; order Saccharimonadales; family UBA4665; genus JARIHD01. The sequence continues at coordinate 10,690 of DATCYV010000047.1, read as the reverse complement.
CGTCTTTTGGATATGGGTATTGAGCCGTTTTTGATCGCCTCTACGGTACGCACTGTTATCGGACAGCGCTTAGTGCGCCGTGTCGGGCCAAACCCCGAGACGTACGAATCCGACAAAGTTGAAGCCGAAGCTATCCACAGCACCATAGGACATCTGTTGCCAAAGACCGCCGAAGAAATGCAAAAGGTCGCGGAGGACTTAGGGTACGAGAGCTTGCCACTTGCTACCCAAAACGCTTATACTTTAACCAAGGGCAAGGACAGCCCTGATGCACCGGGCGGTTACAAGGGTCGAATGGGGATCTACGAGGTGTTTAATATCTCTCCAGAGATCCAGCAGTTGATCCTAAAACGTGCCACGAGCGCTGAGATCCAAGAGGTCGCGCGCAAGCAAGGCATGGTAACTATGCGTGAAGACGGCTATCTCAAAGCCTTAGCTGGCCGCACAACTATAACAGAAGTGAATCGCGTTGCATCAGCTGCCGATGCTGCATAAACGAGAAGAGAAAGAGGGTGGATACATAATGCAAGGACAGCCAAGAATCGAAATACTCCTGGAAGAGGTGGTCAAAAAGAAGGCCTCCGATCTACACTTGCAGGTAGGTCTGCCGCCAATGCTTCGTGTTGATGGCGCCCTCGTACCAGTTGCTGGAGCGGACATCCTAACCGACGAAGCGGTCGAGACACTTATTTTTGCTATTCTCGATGAGGACCAGAAGCAAATCCTCTTAAAAGACAAAGAATTTGACTTTAGCTTTGCCTTTGGCGATCTAGGCCGGTTTCGTGTAAATGCCTTCCATGAACGGGGTAATATGGCGGCCGCCCTTCGTTTGATCCCGAACGAAATCTTGACTATTGAGCAGCTGGGTCTGCCGCCAATCGTCAACAAGTTTGCCGATTATCCACGTGGTTTAGTGCTCGTGACCGGCCCGACCGGCTCAGGCAAGTCAACTACCTTGGCGGCGATGCTGCACAAGATTAATATGGAACGCAGCGAGCACATTATTACCATTGAAGACCCTATCGAATACACGCACCGCTCTAAGAAATCGGTGATTGTGCAGCGTGAAGTCCACTACGATACCTACTCATTCTCGGCTGCGTTGCGTTCAGCATTGCGCGAAGACCCGGACGTGGTGCTTATTGGTGAAATGCGCGATCTCGAAACCATCGCCTCGGCCATTACCATCGCCGAAACAGGACACTTGGTATTTGCCACTTTGCACACCAACTCGGCCGCCCAGTCGATTGACCGCATGATTGACGTTTTCCCGCCGCACCAGCAGCCGCAAATTCGCTCCCAGCTATCGAATATCTTAATGGCAATCGCCTCGCAGCGCTTGATTCCGGCTATCGGCGGGGGTCGTATTGCCGCAGCTGAAATCCTCGTCGCCACGCCGGCTGTGCGTAATATCATCCGTGAGGGCAAGACTCACCAGCTTGAGGCTGTTATCCAGACCGGTGCCGAGTACGGTATGCAGTCAATGGATAAGACGCTGGTAAATCTGGTCCACAACGGCACCATTAGTTATGATGAAGCCCGCAATTATGCGGTTGACCTTGATGAACTTGATCGGCTGATGAGAGGCTAGGACAACGTACAATGCTTTCATTTCGCTATACCGCACGTGATCCGGCGACCGGCCAATATATAAAGGCTGAGGTCCAGGCCGAGAATGAGGCTGCTGCATCGCGCCTAATCCGCAAAGAAGGGTTGGTGCCGATTGACATTACGTTGGCAGATAAGCCAGCCAGTAGGTTTTTTGGCAAGTACCTCAATCGCGTCAAGACTAAAGATAAGGTGCTGTTTTCGCGTCAGCTGTCCACGCTTATTAACGCTGGTTTACCACTGGTGCAGAGCCTTCGTAGTGTCAATAATCAAACCTCAAGCAAACCGCTTAAGGTAGTGATTAACGCTGTAATTAATGACGTTGAAGCTGGCTCCACGTTGTCGTCAGCTATGGCAAAGCACCCGGACGTGTTTAATCAGGTGTATATTAGCTTGATTGCTGCCGGTGAGGCATCCGGTACTCTCGACAAAGCACTCGAGCGCTTAGCTATGCAGCAAGAAAAAGATGCTGATCTTATGCGCAAGGTGCGCGGTGCCATGGTGTACCCGATTATTGTGCTGATAGTAATGATTGCAGTGGTGATCTTTATGCTTGTGAAGGTGTTGCCGCAGGTGCAGGTGCTCTACGATAGTTTCAAGGGCGCGCACTTACCATTCCTTACGCAGTGGCTGCTTGGTTTGTCGCGGTTTATCACACACTTTTGGTATATCGTTATTCTTGCTTTGGCTCTGCTTGGTTTCTTTGCCACTCGCTGGGCGCGTACGTTGGGCGGCAAACAAGTATTCGATAACCTTAAGCTTCGAGCCTGGCCAGTTGGCCCGCTGTTTACCAAAATGTACATGGCACGCTTTGCCCGCACGGCAACTACGCTGGTTGCCAGCGGTGTGCCATTGATCCAGATCTTAGAAATTACCGCCACATCTATGAACAACGTGCACGTAGAGGCTGCTATTCGCCGCGCTACCGAAAAGGTGAAAGGCGGTAAGGCTCTCTCTGATTCGTTGCAAAACGAACCAACTTTCTTGGAGCTGGTGCCGAACATGCTGCGCATTGGTGAGCAGTCTGGCTCTATGGAGCAGATGCTCGGAAAAACTGCCGACTACTACGAAAAAGAGGTTGACGACCAGATTAAAAATATCTCAACAATTATTGAGCCCGTCATGATGGTTTTGCTTGGTATCGTTGCCATTACCATTGTTGCCGCGGTGCTGTTGCCGATTTACAGTTTGGCGAATGGTTCGTTCTCGGTTTAATCAGGGGCGAGCAGGCAATAAAACTCTTGCTTTTTTAGCCAGCGGTTCGTATCATGCTATTAGCACAAGCATTTAAAAATTTCAGCAAAGGGGGCATTTGCGATGCTACAAAAACTTCAGAAACGTAAAGAGACCGGCTTCACCATCATCGAAGTCTTGATTGTACTGGCCATTGCCGGTTTGATCATGTTGGTCGTCTTCTTGGCTGTTCCTGCTTTGCGGCGTAGCTCGCGCAACACTACCCGTAAGGCCGATGTTTCGGCTGCTCTGGGTGCAGTAAGCGAGTTCGTCAATAACAACAGTGGCACATTGCCCGACACAGCTGCAGTTGCCGGCAAAGTACTAACCATTAGTCTTGCAGCCGGTGGTGCCAACAACTCAACTGCAAACATGGGGTACTACACGACTAACTCTGCCACAGCGGGCATTACCATGAGTACGCAAGCCGCTTACGGCGCAACAAACAACACCACGACCGACACAGTCGTTATTCTTACTGGCGCAAGCTGTAACGGTAACAACCCTGCGGCTGGTAGCTCCCGAGGTATCGTAGCTGTCTACACGCTTGAAAACAACTCCAAGCAGTGTCAGGAATCATAGCCCTAACCAATGCCAAAACAAAAGAACGGCCCACTCAACGGGTCGTTCTTTTGTGATAAGAAACACAAGCTTATACTCAACGCACTGTTACAATGTCAGTGACAATTAGGAGGGTGGAATGCATAGGGTACGCAAAACAGTCTTACAGTCATTATTTGTTGTTGTGGCAGGCTTAGTTCTGTGCGTGGCTGTGGTGTTGGGTAGCCCAAGGCAGGCTAAGGCCGATACGCTGCCGGTTGTCTACGAAACCGGTACCCTAACAGGCAACGAAATATGGTCTGCTGGACAGGTGTACGTTGTTAGTACCTATGTCGTCTCGAGTGGGGCGACCCTAACTATTCAGGCGGGCGCAATTGTCAAATATCAGCCTTCATGGTCGAATGTAGGCATTATTGTTTCTGAGGGCGGTACCCTAAACGTCAATGGTACGGCTAGTCAGCCAGTTTTGTTCACTAGTATTAATGACGATAGCTTGGGCGGCGACTCGGCTAATGACGGACCAAGTACTCCTACGTCCGGCGAGTATAAGTACGCCATCCTGACTCGCGGCGCTGCTACTATTAATCATGCGACATTTGCTTACTCTGCAAAATCCATACAAGCGAATTGTGGCACAACTGACTCTACAACCGTAGCCCTGACAGTCGCAAATAATGCCTTCAATGGCGGCGGCATTGCTGTTGATAGCTGCTTGGCGAGCAAAGTGATTCTGCAGAACAACACATTTCAGGCGTCCTATGGCAATGCCCTGGAAGTTTCTGGTGGGAGTGACATAAGCGGCATTTCGTTATCTGGCAGTACAAAGAATACCTTTACCGGTAGTGGCAAGGCTCTGGCGATGATGTTATATAATGCCGTAATCCCTTCCGGATCGGCCCTAGCTGTTTCAAGCGATAGTGGTGTAGTTTTTGGCCTTCAGTTTCTTACAATTAATGGCATGCTTAATGTAGGTCAGGGAGTTGTCTTTAAAACCCTTACGGGTGTTCCTGCGAATGGCATAATAGTTACGGAGTCAGGTAGTCTGGCAGTTTCGGGCTCAAGTACGGCACCGGTAGTGTTTACGAGTATCAAGGATGATACTCTAGGGGGTGATACTGGCGGTGATGGCCCAACTGCCCCTGCACCAGGAGACTATTCCTGGGTACTTGCGGTTAGAGGTGTGGCTACAATTGACCAGACGAGGTTTATGTATAATTCAAAATCCGTTCAAATTAATTGTGGTTCTCCTAGTTCAATGGCAGTTTCAGCAGTTATTACAAACTCAGAGTTTGATAGCGCGGGCGTCAGAATGGATGGATGCGTAGCGAGCCGACCAATACTGCAAAGCAATACCTTTAGTGTAGTTGTCGGTAACGCCATTGAATCTTCGAGCAGCGATATAAGTGGAATAGTATTATCTGGCAGCGCCAAAAATACCTTTAACGGGTCGGACAAGTCTCGTGTCATTTCGTTACTAGACTCGCAGGTTTCGCAAAATCCAGGGATGACCATAGATAGTGGCAGCAACGCCGTGCTTGTCGTGCAAGATCTTTACGTTTACGGCTACCTAACGATAAACCCAGGCGTAGTGCTGAAAACTGTGGCAAGTCAGAGTAGTAAAGGTTTGGTTGTTGCGACTAACGGAAGACTTGACATAAATGGGTCACAGACAGTGCCCGTGACCTTTACTAGTATCAACGACGACAGCGCCGGTGGTGATTCTGCGGGCGATGGCCCAACTATACCAACAACGGATTATCCTGTTGCCATAAGTATGCAACCCGATTCAACGGCTAATGTCTCGCATACGAATATACAATATGCGGGGAGAGCATTCAGCGTTGGCGGCGGCCAGCTGAGTGTAAATACATCGCGCATAATGTATGTAGGGTTTGGTTTTGATGCTCCATTTCAGGGCTTGATTGATATTCGTGACTCGAGTATTAGTCAAGCTCAAACGGGCATAAATGTATCTGGCACCGCTAAAGCTATCTTCAGGGGTACAATTAATAATGTTATAGGCTACTACATACAGGCATGTAATTGGCAGTCTAGTGGTTGTGCTGTTGACGCTGCGTATAATGACTGGGGTTCGGCAAATGGACCGCTAGTCACTCCAGGATCTGATAGGGTATGCGGCGCGGTAACGATCAGTCCTTGGATTGTAGGCTCGTCAACGGGTAGTGCCGGGATTTATCGAGTTGAGAACTGTGATGGCTCGCCTAATCCTGCTGAGCAAATGCGGACGAATTATACCAACTTCCATAGGGACCTGCGTCAGAGAACCATAGATTGTAGTGCTGGTTATCAGGATGCCTGTGATGTGGCGCGCACTACTCTGAGGTGCTTGAATGCTGCTGTTAAACTTGCTGGGAGCCAGGCACCGTTCCCGGTGACCTTTGACGATGCAACTGACGCGGTGGATACTGTTGCTCAAACAACGGCGAATGCAGCTAATACGGTGGTGCAAAGTGTGGAGGAAGGCTCTCCGTTTGCGTTTAAGATGAATTTCTATACAAACCTTCTTGGCGTACTTGGCCTAACCACTTCAATTGGCTCGGCATACGCAACGTGTCATCCGTAAAACGGCTTAAACCGCAACGGGTTTAATGGTACGATACAAGCATGATACTGCTACTGCTTATTGTTCTCGGGCTGGTTTTGGGTAGCTTTGTAAATGCTTTCGTCTGGCGGCTGCATACACATCGCGACTGGGTAAACGACAGATCAGAGTGTACTCATTGTCACCATAAATTGGCCCCAGTGGACCTTATACCGGTCGTAAGCTGGGTGATGCTGCGTGGCAAATGCCGGTATTGCCACAAAAAGATCGATGACAATCCATTAGTTGAGCTGACGCTGCCGCTTCTTTTTGTTGTCTCGTACCTGTATTGGCCAGTGCCGTTTAACACGCAAGGGCGTTTTGAATTCTTGCTTTGGCTTATCTTTTTGACTGGCTTTTTGGCATTGGCTGTGTATGATTTGCGTTGGTTTTTGCTACCGGACAAAATCATCTTTCCGCTCGTTGGGCTGGCACTTATACAAGTCATAACTATTACCGTCTGGCATAAGGATTGGGCGGTAGCTGCTTCGGCCTTTGGCGGTGTGCTTGCGGTCAGCGGAACCTTTTATGTGATCTTTCAGATGTCGCGGGGCAACTGGATTGGCGGTGGCGACGTAAAACTTGGTTTGGTGCTTGGACTGCTTGCTGGCAATGTCATACCGGGTTTTTTGGTGCTGTTTGTTGCGTCAGCACTTGGTGTGCTAGTCGCACTGCCTATGCTATTGCGCGGCAAGGCAAACCGCAAGACGCAGTTGCCATTTGGTCCGTTGCTGATCGCAGGCCTCATAGTCGTCAAGCTCTTTGGCGCGGCGATGATTAACTGGTATACCGGTCTTTTTTATGCGTAAAACCACAAAACCTCACCATAGTGCTTATGGTATACTTGACCGTATGAAGGGTAATAAAAGGGCCCGTGGTTTTACTGTAATTGAAACCCTCATTGTGCTGGCCATAACAGGTGGTTTATTTGTTGCAGTTGCACTTTCGCTTTCGGGCAAGCAGGCACAAACTCAGTTTGACCAGGCGATTCAAGACGTTAAGTCCCAAATACAACAGACTATCAACGATGTGAGTGTGGGGTTCTTTCCGAATCGTAACAACTATAACTGTTCGGCGGGTCCCCTTGGCCCGGTTATTAGCAGCGGCGGGGGTAGCCAAGGCGCAAATAGCGGCTGCGTATTTTTGGGCAAGGCGATCCAGTTTGGTATTGCGGGTACGAATCCCGAGCAATTCCGTGTGTTTACCATCGCTGGCCTGCAAAAGGATGCCTCGGGTAATGAGGTGACCTCTTATGCTTCCGCCGATCCTACAGTCATTGCCCCTAGCACGGTTAATCCGAACATGCCCGACGGCTCGTCATCTGGCCGACTCAACTACGGCTTGACTACACTCAGGGCTTACTATGGCTCGCCTGCAGCCAATATTGGTGCGGTAGCATTTGTTAATAGCTTGGCGGCGTACAGCAATGGCAGCCTGGTATCGGGCTCGCAGCAGCTCAACGTAATTCCGATAACCGGGAGCGGCTTGAATGTAACCAGCCAGGCGGCGGCAACAACTATTGGCGCTGGGCTTGCGGCCAGCGCCACAAACCCGAGCACGGGTGTGAGTATTTGTTTTGTGAGTGGCACAACAAACCAATCCGGCCTGATTACCATTGGCGGAGCTGGCCGGCAGCTCAACGTGACGCTGAATATTAAGGGGAACAAGACATGTTCGTAACACCTTTGCGCCGATTGGGCGAAGCAGGGGACACGTTAGTCGAAGTGCTAATGGCCATTGCAGTGCTTGGTTTGGCGCTCGCCGGTGCGTTTGTAACCACCAACCACAGCTTGCTTGCAACCCGTGGCTCTCAGGAGCGCGAGAACGGCATGAAGTTGGTCGAGAGCCAACTCGAGCAGGTCAAGAACCTTGCCTCAACGAATGCGAACGCCGTGTTTGGGGCGGGTGTACCTGCGTCTTTTTGTGTGAATAGTTCTGGTGCAGTTGTAAGCTCCGCAAATGCCAGCTGTACCGTAGATGCTTCGGGCGTGGCAACCACTGCACAGCCAGCGTACCACTTGGCCATCACCCGAAACGTAAATACTTTTACAATCACCAACCGCTGGACCGATGTTAGCGGCCGTCAACAGGATAGCGTACAAATGACGTATAGGGTATATCAACAATAATGAGGCGCTTACTCGTACACATCCGTACTGACAGCAAAGGCTTCACCCTTATGGAGCTGCTAATTGCTATGGCCGTGTTTGCCACGGTGCTTTTGGTGGCAACAGCAGGCATCTTGCAGTTTACTCGTGTGTATTACAAAGGGGTAACCGAGAATAATACGCAGGATGTTGCGCGCACAGTCGTCGACCTTATTGCCCAGGGTATTCAGTTTAATGGTGGCGCTGTCACAACTACCGTGGCTGGTCCAACGGCTGGCAATTCCTACGCTTTTTGTGTTGGCAACCAGCAGTATAGCTACACAACGAACTATGAACTCAATGACAATCCAAACGCTGCAGCGCATCAAAGTTATCATGTGATGGTTGTGAATAATGTTGCCGGCTGCACGGCCAGTACGCCAGCCCAAAATGTGCGGTTATCTGCGGTGTCGGGCAGGGAACTCTTCTCGCCCAATATGCGTCTCGCCAGAATGCAGGTCACAAACGTTTCGCCAAATGTCTATCAGGTAAGCGTGAGGGTTGTGTACGGTGACGATGACATACTTACGAACCCGCTTTTGGATACTGCCTCCTGCAAGAGTATTCGGTTGGGGTCGCAGTTCTGTGCCGTGTCCGACATTACCACCGTTGTAACAAAGAGAGTACAATAAGGATAAAGCATGAGCAGTATACGCATTAGACCAAGCTTGCGCCAGTCTCAAAACGGTATGATTTCGATCATGACTGCCATGATCTTGTTGATCGTTATTAGCTTGATAGTATTGGGGTTTGCCCAGCAGGCGCGCCGCAACCAGCGCGTTACTCTTGACCGTCAACTGAGCACGCAGGCGTTTTACGCTGCCGAATCTGGCGTGAATGATGTCCGCGAGCTTATCGCGAACGCTGCTTCAGCCGGAACGACTATTCCAGATAAGACCAGCTGCTCAGACACTGGCGCGGGCGGTTTTTACGCTAGTCTTAACCCCACGCTTGATGCTCAGCACCGTGTTTCGTATAGCTGTATTATGGTTGATGCATCCCCGACAGTGCTGCGCTACAGCGATGTTGGCACAACATCAACTATTATTCCTATGACCTCGGCAAGCGCAACGAACTTTAGGAGTATAACGATAACCTTGCAGCCAAAAGTAACAGGCAATCCACTGGTCGGTTGCCCGAACTCGACACTTAACCAGTTTCAGCCAACAGGCAGCTGGTCGTGTGGGTATGGTGTGCTGCGGTTTGACCTCGTACCGGCAGCGGGTGGCGGCCTAACTGCCGATGGTTTGCGCAATGCGACCATGACTACCTTTGCTATTCCGTTTAGCGCTGGTGGCACCGGGACCATTCCGTATGTTGCGGGCATCGCTAACGCGAATAATCTGATTGGTATGAGCTGTACGGCATCTAATTGCAGCCTTACCATTAATGGGCTTTCACAAAGCAGCTATTACATGCGCATTTCTTCGCTATACCGTGACATGGCAATGCAGGTGACCGGCCAAGACAACACCGGAGCCGTTCATATTGCTGGCGCCCAAGTAGTAATCGACGCAACCGGTAAGTCGCAAGATGTGCTGCGCCGCATCCAGGTTAACGTACCGGTGCTTTCGACGAGCCAAAACCAACTGTCCGACTACGCCCTGCAAAGCACCACGGCCATCTGTAAGCGATATGCCGTTATGGATGGATACTTCGCTAAGGACAGTGCCGTAAGTGGCATAACGGGCGGCAGTCGGCTCTGCGGACCTTGAGTCCCACGCGAGTTGTTTGGTTAATCTAGTCAACCGTGTTGCTATGGAAACGTTCGTGCACGCTCTTGAGATGCGGGTCAGTAACATGGGTATAGATCTGCGTGGTAGCGATATTGCTGTGGCCAAGCATGGCTTGTACGCTGCGCAGGTCGGCGCCGTTCATGAGCAGATCGGTGGCGAATGAGTGCCGCAGGGTGTGCGGACTGACATGCTTGGTAATACCGGCGAGCAGGGCATATCTACTGACTAGCCGTTGGATACTACGGGCAGTGAGCCGCTGGTAATCGCCGCTTTGGTCGATCTGTTTACGCCCGCTATAGCGAACAAATAGAGGATGGGCGTTATCTTCGCGCTTTTGCAAATACTCGCTTACCCATTCAGCTGCCGCTGGGCTAATAAAGATGGGACGGTCTTTTTGTCCCTTGCCGCGTACCATAAACTCGCGCCGTTTCAGGTTAATGTGGTCGCGGTCTAGCCCGACAAGTTCGGATACCCGTAATCCACTCGAAAAAAGCAACTCCAAAATTGCCCGGTCACGCATACCGACAAGCTTAGCCGTATCAGGCTGAGCAAAGAGCCTGGCGAGTTCGTCTTCGTTCAAAAAGGTGACTTGCTTGCGCTTGGTGCGGGCCAGCTCGATCTTGTCAGCGGTGAGTGCATGAATATTCCGTTTAGCGCAAAATTTTAAGAAACCGCGCAAGGCGATCAGGTGATAATTCTGTGTCGTTTTGCCGAGCTCGTCGGATATATTGGTGCCGAGCCGGTTAAGCCATAAGCGCCACTTGCGGATGAGTTCGGGGTCGATATCGCTGATTGCAATGTCG
>DATCYV010000046.1:0-8757 GCA_036526215.1 Saccharimonadales bacterium (SeqCode) | reverse complement strand
TATGCTAATGTTTAGATATAACCCAAAACAAAACATGTTAGAAGAAATAGTGCCTCACAATAGCAGTTTTGCTCCGCAAATAGTAGAGTACGTAAAAAGCAATGAAGCTCTAGCTGACGCGATCACTCGGCGCGACTACTTCGAGAGCCTTTCCGAAGACGATTTTATCGATATGACCCAACGGGTTGCCTCCCTGGTAAGAACGGGCGACAGTAATCAACTCCAACACTATGATGGAACAACGGTTACGCTTATGGCGCACGAAGTGCCCGACCAGCGTGAGAAGGAGCAGCTACTACGCGAAACTTGGCGGACGGCGCAAGTGCTATTACATGATCGTAGGCTTTCTGATGAGGACGCTTTGGAGTATGCGGCGCTGACTGTTGCGGGTGGCGTGCTGTTTGTGCATCCCTTTGTGGATGGCAATGGGCGCACAAGTCGCACCCTATCATACGTAATTGCCAGGGGTGCCGAGTCTGAAGACGAACTACGCAAAATGATTGAAGAGAATTATGGAGGTGGTGCGTGGCATGTGGCTCCTAATAGCCAGCTCGCGCTGCCTAACCGGCGTCAGTTTGGTGGCGACCAGCCAGAGTGCATCGAATATGAAGATGAACTTGTCGGAGACGCTTCCGATCCCTTTGGTGATGTCATCAGTAACAGTGTTTACAATGAGTCCATACTAAGGGCGTTTATTGAGAAAGCCGACACAGAAACCCAAGCTATTGTGAAAGGGTGTACTACGCAAGACCAAGGTGGCCGCAGGCACCTCGATGGCGACTTGCTCCTCAAGGAACTAGCGACAAGTGACCGAGCAACAGAATATGCGCAAGCGCTCTTTGGCTCTTATCGGGAAATGCGGGCGGGTTTTGTGCGGCGTTACCTGCGCGCAATGGTTAGCGAAGTGCCCATAGAGCAGCGTGTCAAGGCGCCTAATGGCGAGCGCGAAATAAGGATGACAAGTGAAATTAGGGAGAGGGCTATTGGGGGTCTCTTGCTACCGCGTGACCAGCAGTTGGTAGAGCATAGAGCGTATTCCGGTGTGTATCACCGTAGCTAGTCATCTAGAACGCGCTACTCGTGCTACAATGGGCGCATGTTCAGAGGTCTCAGCAAGTATAGACTAGTGTATTCGCATTTGTGGCACACGTATGGGCAGTCGTGGCCGGTGCGGATTTCGTTTATTTTGCTGATCGTGGGGCGGATCTGCAAGCTCATCGCCTTACCAATCGCAATTAGCATCATTATTACGCATTTGTCGGTCAGGGATTTTAGCGGCGCGTACAAAGGTGTGTTGTTGTATGCCTGCTTTTCATTTTTGCTTGGTCTGCTGGTAGTGTTTGTCAAATATACGGGTATGAAGGGCGAGAATCCTACCTACCGAGACACGATCGCCACCTACTTTTCGCGGCTTACGCAGGCAGATCTCGACTTTTTTAACGACAGTATGGGCGGGTACTTAACGACTGCTACCAGGCAGTATGCCGACAGCGCCATACAGTTGGTGCGCACGCTTCGCGACCGATATATAAACACCGTACTCAGTATTGTGTTTCCGATCATCGTGATCGCCTGGCTGGATATTTGGCTGGGGCTGGTGGCGCTGGGGCTCAGTATGGTGCAGGCGGGGTATCTTTTGTGGGCGTCTAGTTTTATAGCGCCACTTCGGACTGAATCTCGCGAGGTGTTCAAGCGTAATTCTGGGCTGATGTCGGATATCATTGCGAACATTTTGGCGGTGCGATCTACTGCGCAAGAGGCGGTGTATACTAGGCGTGTTGCGCATGGCGCTGGCGTTGAAGCTGATGTGTTCACGAAGCGTTACGCGATACAGGCTAAACTGCTCGGCGTGCGTGAAATGTTGACGGTCACCTTCTTTGCGGTTCTGCTATGGCTTACGGTCGAACGGATGAGTGCCGGTAACATCACCATTGGTGTTGCGGTGTTGGTCGTCAACTATACGGCTACGATCTTGGTGGGTGTGTATGCGCTTTCGGATGATTTGGACGAGCATGACGATTTTGTCGACAAGATTATCCCCGCTTTTGATATCTTGAACCGTGAAAACAAAGTGGCTGATCCCAAAAGGCCTGCAAAGCTCGGCAACGTGCGCGGTGATATCAAACTACAGAACGTATCTTTTTCGTATGACAACGGCGCCCAGCGGGTGTTCACTGATTTTTCGCTGCACATACCGGCAGGGCAAAAGATTGGCATTGTGGGCTTGAGCGGTGCTGGCAAGAGTACTCTGACCAAGCTACTCCTGCGTTTTAATGACGTCGAAGACGGGGCAGTACTATTTGATGGCGTGGATGTGCGCTCGGTACGTCAGGACGAGCTGCGTAGCAATATCGCGTATGTGCCGCAGGAACCGCTGCTTTTTCATGCCAACATCAAAGAAAACGTCCTGCTGGGTCAGCCCGATGCGAGTGACGAAGAAGTTGCCCGCGCGCTCAAGGCTGCACACGCGTGGCAGTTTATCGAGCAATTGCCAGACGGTGTAGACAGTGTTGTGGGTGAGCGGGGCGTTAAACTGTCTGGCGGCCAAAAACAGCGGATCGCGATTGCCCGGGCAGTACTGCGTTATGCGCCGATTATTATTTTAGATGAGGCCACGAGTGCGCTCGATAGCGAAAGTGAGCAGATTATTAAAGACTCATTTGCCGAAATCCTGAAGGGCAAGACGGCGATTGTCATTGCCCACCGCTTAAGTACGCTGTCAGAGATGGACCGAATTGTAGTGATCGAGGCAGGGCAGTGTGTTGAAGATGGCACGCACCATGAGCTGCTCGCTCGCGGCGGCGCGTATGCTCGACTCTGGAAGCGTCAACTCCGCCACGCCGAAGAGCCGATCAGTGTTGCCGCGTAAAAAGGGCAGGACCTAGGTAGCTTTTTGAAATAGACACTTAACGCCAGAGCGTTTATGGTTTACTATTATCATAAGCGTCATGGATGACAATACGGTAAACTTTGGATCAGATGACAAGATGACCGCGTTTTGGCGATGGTTTGCTCGGCGGGTTGTTATTGTTCCGTTGCTTGCCGTGGCTATTACTGTGGTGGGTGTTTGGGTGTTTATGAACATGAATAAGGCGACCGATAAAAAGCAGTCAGCTTTGCAGAGTGCGATTGCTGCCGCTGAAAGTGCAACCACTAATACCGGAGACTACAGCCAGGCGTATAATACGCTCAAAAGCGTAAGCGGACAGGCGACAACTACTGCCGAAAAAGTACAGTTGTATGACCAACTGGCAGCGGCTGCCGCAAATGATGGCAAATTACCCGAGGCGATCGACTATCTTAATAAAAAGCACGCGCTTGATTCGAGTACGGTAGGCGCTGATGCGTATACGATGGGTGATTATTACTCAAGATTGGGTGATAACGCTAACGCGCTTAAGCAGTACAGGCTAGCGTTGTCGTACGCGAAGTCGCAGCCAAATAACGAACGGAGCCAAGCAGATATACAAGGGCTAGAGCAGCTTATCCAGAACTTTGGGGGAAGCTAATATGATGCGTACAAAGCGTTTTATTTTGGCGCTCGGGGCTTTTCTGATTATTGCCCCTCTGATTGGAAGCGCAACTGTTTTTGTGCAACAAGCCAGCGCGGCGGCAAGCTGTAGTGACCCTGTGGCGTGGTTTGGTCGTGCCAGATGGTGTGGGTATTTTTATAACCGGCTTGAGCAGTTTGGCCCGCAGGTACGCATTGGCGGTGTGCCGGGTTCGGTTAATACTGCACAGGCATTCATCGACATGGTTATGGGCGACTTGGGCTCCGGTAACGCACAGCGCGTAACCGAAGCGCAATTTGTTATTCTAACCATGATTGGCCGAGGTTCGGGACTGCCCAAAAGTGTTTCGGCTGCTCAGATTAATGACTGGCAAAGCCGCGTAAGGTCGTATGCAAACTTAAGTGAAAATGGCACGACTTCAAGTGGATCGAACGGTCGTATTGACTGGTTTGTGTCATCCCACTGGGCATGTGGAACGAGGAACACTTTTTATCAGGCGACATTTAACGACATTGCGCCGTATATTGAAGCTCCGTCGAATGGAAACTGTGCTAAGCCTATTAACGATGTTCATATTTATTTCCGTGACGCGTCAGGGGCAATTATTTATGTCATTCGCCGGGCGTGTATGAACCCGCTCGGGCAGATTGGGCCTTTGTCTTCTATGCCGGTGCCTAACTTTAATTTGACACCAGCCGTTAATGTGACGGTTAACGGTGGTGCGGCATCATCGGCACAGGTTGGTGATGTCGTGCAATTTACCTATGTGGTCGCAAATTCTGGATCGACAGCTAGTACTAATGTGGGTTGTAGCACGTACGCGAATGTACACTCCGGTTACTATGCCGCATCGGGAGCGCCAGCGCCCGGAGGTAGCCCTGGCCCTGATCCAGAGTGTCCGCGGGTATTTAATGTAGGCAGTACGACACTGGCATCTGAGACGATCACCATTGCGACAACGAACCAAACAATTTGCCGATCGCTTTTTGTGAACCCGGCAACACTTGGTGGTGGTGAGCGGGGTGTTGAATCGTGCGTCATTGTTGCGGCCGAACCATACTTTAAAGTCTTTGGTGGAGATATTTCCGCAGGCAATGGCCTAGCTACCGCACCCTCAACATGCGTAAGCAATACAAATGCGGCAATTATTTCGTGGAATCGTCGGGCATCGGCGGGGTATGCCGGTGCTGGTGCTCAGTATGCGGCGTATGCTCTCGAGACCATCACGGACTTTGCTTCTGCGCAAAACTTGGCTGGCGGTGCGGCTGAGCCGGTTGGCTTGTCTTTCGCGAACACCTCGACCAATGTAGGTGTCGGTAACTTTGGCGGTTCATTTGGATCGGCGAGCTGCATCCCTGATTACTACAGCCGCATGCCTGCAACCGGAACGCGGCCACTGCCGGGCAATGTAAGCAGTATGACAAACGGTGCATACTATTCGGCATCAAGCGTCAATCCGTTTGTGGGCGGAAATGTCAATCCGAATAACAAAATATCGGTCTATGTGAACGGCGATGTATTTATCTCGAGTGATATTACGTATACTGGCGCGTGGAACTTGAGCAGCACGCCGTTGTTTGAACTCGTTGTCCGCGGCAATATCTACATAAGTAGCAATGTCCACCGCCTGGACGGCGTGTATATCGCCCAGGCAAACGGCGCATCGGGCGGCACTATTTACACTTGTGCAACTACTGCGGCGCCAATAGCACTTACCGATGGCGCTTTCTACAATACCTGTAATAGCAAACTTGCGGTTAACGGCGCGTTCGTGGCTAATAGTGTTGAGCTGCTGCGCACGGCTGCGACCTTGCAGCAGGCGACTGCTGCCGAGACTAGCAACGCTGCCGGAGCTGGCAATAATGCTGCCGAAATCTTTAACTTTAGCCCAAGCGTTTGGATGGTGCAGCCCCTCGATACGAGCGGTACTGTGGACAACTACGATGCGATTACCAGTTTGCCGCCTGTCCTTTAAAAACGGGCTTGCCACGGTACGTAATGCTTATGGTATACTTTTAGCAAGATGAGTTTACTGAGTGGGGTTTCGGCATTTTTTGGATTGGACATCGGGACAACAGCTATCAGGCTCGTTGAACTGCACGGTAATGGACCAGTCAAGACCTTGGTTAAATACGCCTACGTTCCAGTAGATAGTAAGCTGGTCTTAAGCGACTCCAAGGCCGATCAACAAAAGCTTGCCCAAATCATTAAAGATTTACTTACCCAAGCCCGCATGACAACCCGTAATGTGGCAGTGGGTATTCCTTCGGCTCGCGTGTTTACCGCTGTTGTCGATTTTGATCGTCTGCCGCCGGCGGAGCTTTCGAAGGCTATCAGGTACCAGGCGGACTCGCTTATCCCAACACCGCTTGACAAGTCCAAGATTGACTGGGCGGTCATTGGCGACTCACCAAAAGACAAAACCAAAGTCGAAGTATTGCTTTCAAGTGTTGAGAATGAATTTGTTGAACAGCGGCTCGACTTGCTCGAGTCAATCGGGCTCGAAGTCATTGCTTTTGAGCCGGACAACCTAGCGCTTACCCGCGCTTTGGTGGCTCAGGACGTAGCAGGACCACAAATGGTTCTAGATATCGGCAGTAAGAGTACCGATCTAGTTGTTACTATGAACGGCGCGCCCCGCTTGACGCGCTCCATTCCAACCGGCGCCGAGGCGATTATTCGTTCTGCTTCCCAAAATCTGAACATCGAAGAAAAACAAGCCCGTCAGTTTGTCTTTAAGTTTGGTTTGGGCAAAGACAAACTTGAGGGGCGCATCTACGACGCCATTATTAGTACCATTGACATTTTGACTGGTGAGATTGACAAATCAATCAAATTTTTTCAGAGCAGATATGGCGAAGGGCAGCGGGTGAGCCGCATTATTGTAACTGGCGGTGCCTCGGCTCTGCCAGAGTTTCCGTTATATTTGGCGAACAAGTTTGGTGTAGAAGTCGAAATAGGCAATGCCTGGCGCAATGTCTCATTTTCGCCAGAGCGTCAAAATGAACTACTGGCTGTATCTAACCACTTTGGTGTTGCATCGGGATTGGCGGAGAGGATCGAGTAATGACAGTTCAGTTTAACCTATTGCCAGACATTAAGGTCGAATACCTTAAGGCGAAGCGCCAGCAGCATCTTGTAGTTGTGGTGTCGGTTTTTGCAAGCGCAGCTGCATTAGCGGTTTTTGTACTGCTGCTTACGGTTGTATACGGGCTGCAAAAAAAGAACCTGAGTGATCTTAATACCGACATAAAGTCTGCCAGTAGCCAGCTGCAGAGCACTAAAGATCTTACCAAGATTCTGACGGTGCAAAACCAGCTAAAAGCACTGCCTGGCCTGCACAACAAAAAAGTTGTTGCTTCGCGTCTGTTTGATTACCTGTCGCGGGTTACGCCGGCAAGCGTTTCGATCACCAAACTCGACATTGATTATTCGCTTAATGCGCTCACTGTTTCTGGTTCGGCGCCTGACCTAATGGCGGTCAACACCTATGCCGACAGCCTCAAATTTACGACCTACAAAACCAAGACGCAGACAAAAGGGATTAGCGCCTTCTCGCGCGTCGTGCTGGCGCAGTTCTCGCGTACCCAAAAGGATGCCACTTATTCATTACAGTTCGGCTTTGACCCGCTCATTTTTAGCGAAACCCAGGAAGTTACACTAACGGTTCCTCAGATCATTAGTACGCGTTCCGAGGTTGATAAGCCAACAGCGCTCTTCCAGAGCGGCGGAGGACAATAACCATGCCAAAGACGGCTTCATTTACCAAGCGGGCATTGATCAGTAAGGCCAACAGCACGATTGTTATTGCAACCGGTGTGGCCGCATTCCTGGTGGTCTTTTGTGCGGTAGCCTCCAAGACGCTAATTGGACAGGCAATGTACCAAAACCGGGTCATTGCTGCTAAAAAACAGGCGCTGTCGACACTCAAGGGCGATTTAAGTGCTCGCGACTCGCTCGTAGCCTCATACAAGAGCTTTATCGGTACGCCGCAGAATATCCTTGGTGGCAATCCTGCGGGCACTGCCGCAAATGACGGCGACAACGCCAAAATTGTTTTGGATGCATTGCCCAGCAAATATGACTTCCCGGCACTCGCGACTAGCCTTGAGAAGCTGGTTGCCAACGAGGGCCTGACGGTTATGGGTATTAGCGGTACGGACAAAGAAATAACCCAGGCTGCTAATCAATCGAGCGCGAACCCGCTCGCAGTCGCCATGCCTTTCCAGTTGCAGGTTTCTGGTTCGTATCAATCGATTAAGGGGTTGGTAAGTGATCTTGAGCGTTCAATCCGTCCGTTTCAGGTGCTCAAGGTTGGGCTTTCGGGGCAAGAGGGTTCAATGACCGCAACAATTCAGGCGCAAACGTACTATCAGCCAGAGAAAGGCCTTAATATTAAGACCGAGGTAGTAAAGTAATGAAGCAAAAAGACATTGTGCTTATACTGGTGCTCGTGTTTATTAGCGGTGTGCTGTCGTTTATTGTGTCGGGCATGATTTTTGGCAAGCCGAGTGCCAAGAGCCAGCAGGCTGAGGTCGTAGACGTGATCACCTCGGACTTTGCGCTGCCAAGCAGTAAGTATTTTAACGCTAACTCAATCGACCCAACCCAGCTTATTCAGATCGGCAATACCAACAATCCTAACCCATTTTCTGGCTCGCGATAGTAGGCGGACAAAGGCTATACTAGTTATATGAGTGTTTTGTCTACCGCAGCCCAAAAGCAGGTTGAGGACACGCTCGTTAAAGACGGCGTACTCTCTAAAGAACAGCTCGAAGGTCTTCGAAGTAAGGCCCAAAAAGAAAACACACCTTTTTTGAGCTTTCTGACTACAAGCGGACTTGTGCCAGATGAAACACTGACTAAAACAATCGCGCACGTTAGCAAAATTCCGTATGTGAATCTAAGTTCGGCGCGTGTGCCGAACGAGGTGCTTGATCTTTTACCGCAAGACGTTGCCGAGCGTTATATGGCAGTGCCGCTTGGCGAAATGCAGAACCGCCTAGTTGTGGCTATGCTCGACGCCGACAATGTGCAGGCTGTAGACTTCTTAGCGAACAAGATTGGCCGTCCGCTTAAGGTATATGCGGCTAGTGAGTCAGGCATCCGCAATGTGCTGCATCAGTATCAGGCGAGTATCTCTAAGCAGGTCGTGGGTGAGATCAGTGGCATTGGCGCTGGCGCTGCATCCGATACGGAACCCGGAGCTCAGACGGCCCAAAAAGGTGAGGATAGCCAGGCTAGT